>NZ_QXDL01000099.1:0-14782 GCF_003574345.1 Calidithermus terrae | reverse complement strand
GGATAAACCCTCCCCGCCGGCGGGGAGGGTTTATCCCCCCCAGCCCCCCTTGTTAAGGGGGGTAGAGAAAAGGCGTTTGGCGTACGACGTACGACCCGCGCCCGGCTACCGGCCACCGGCTCAACTCCGGGCTTCGTCGCGGTCGCGGCGATAACCCCACAGCGCCAACAGCCCGAAGAACACGAAGGTTCCCAGCAGCCACAGGGCGTGCTCGAGCGTCCCCCCCGGCTCGACGCCGGTGAAGGCTTGGGCGGCCTCCCTCGAGCCCACCGTGCTCCAGACCAACTGGCCGAAGTGGTAGGTGGGGAGGTAGGGGGCCGTCTCGCGCAGGAACTCGGGCAGGCGGGAGAGCGGGAAGAAGAAGCCGCTGGCGAAGGAGAGAGGCAGGTAGACCAGGTTGGCGATGGTGCTCGCGGCCTTGGGGCGGGCCAGGTAGCCCAGCGCGAAGCCCAGCGTGGAGAGCGAGAGCCCGCCCAGCAGCAGCACGCCGAAGGTGGCGAGCCACTTCTCCGGCGGCAGCCGCACCCCGCCCGCCAAGGCGGCCACCGCGAAGAGGACGAGGAGGGTCAGGGCGCCGAAGAGCACGCTCATGGCGAACTTCCCGGCGAAGTAGACCCACGCCGGCATGGGCGTGACCCGCATCAGGCGCAGCCAGCCGCCCTTGCGGTCTTGGGCCACGTCCACGCCGAAGGTGAAGATCGCCAGGCTCAGCAGGCCGTAGGCCGCGAAGGAGGCCATCATCAGCGCCCGGACCTGGGTGCCGTCGGGAAGGGTGCCGCTGGAGGTGAGGCCGAACATGGCGTAAAGCATCACCGGGACCGCCACGATGCCGATGAGGAACTCGGGCACGCGGAAGGCGGCCAGGAACTCCGAGCGGACCTGGGCCCACAGCATGGCGGAGGTGGAGCCGCCGGGACGGGCGGTGGGGCTCAGGCGGCGCTTGGTCACGTTGGTGATGGTCTTGGTCATGGTGTTCTCCTCGATTGCTGTGCCCGCCCGGCGGCCCACGCGAACTCGAGCAAGTTCGGGGCCAGGCGGGCCCTAAAAGCGGCGGTCAGGGTCTTGCGACACGGGGGCTGGAGAAGGCCAGGGCGCGCACCTCAGGCCTCGAGCCTCCCCGTCAGGCTCACGAAGGCGGCCTCGAGGTCGGTGTCTTTGACGGTGAGGTCGCTCATGGAGTAGCCCCGCCGCACCAGTTCGCCGAGGAAGGCCTCGGGCTCGTTGGAGTAGACCAGCACGTGGCCGTTTTCTTGCTCGAGCCGCTGTGCGCCGGGCAGGGCTTGGAGCCGCTCGAGCGGGGCGTCGGTGCGCAGGCGCACGGTCTTGGCGGCCACCCGGCGCTTGACCTGGGCGGGGGTGCCGCTGTGGAGCACCCGGCCCTGGTGCAGCACCACCACCCGGTCGGCGTTGGCGTCGGCCTCCTCGAGGTAGTGGGTGCTGAAGAGGATGGTCTTGCCCAGCGCGGCGAAGCCCCGCACCTGCTCCCAGAAGGCCCGCCGCGCCTCGACGTCCATCGCCACGGTGGGCTCGTCGAGGAAGATCAGGTCGGGGTCGCCCACCACGGCCAGGGCGAAGTACAGCCGCTGCTTCTGCCCGCCCGAGAGCTGGCTCACCTGGGCGCGGCGCTTCTCCAGCAAGTCGGCGCGCTCCAGCACCTCCTGGGTGGGCAGGCGGTAGGGGTAGTAGCGGGCGAAGAGCTCGACGATTTCCTCGACGGTGAGGCTCTGCGGCAGCCCCGACTCCTGCAGCATCACCCCCACCCGGCCCCTGGCCTCAGGGAGGTCGGGGCGGTGCCCGAAGAGGCGCACCGTGCCGGAGTCGGGCAGCTTCTGGCCCAGCATGATGCTGATGGCGGTGGTCTTTCCGGCCCCGTTGGGCCCCAGGAAGGCCACCACCTCGCCCGCGCCCACCTCGAGGCTCACCCCGCGCAACGCCTCGAGCTTCCCGTAGCGCTTGCTCACCCCCTGCATCTCGATCACGTTCATGCTCTGCCTCCGTCGTGGCCCAGGGTAGGGCCTGCCCCGCCCCGCCCACATCTGCTGGGGGTCACGGGAGGTGGGCATGACTTTCGGCAGGGGAAGCCCGGGGGAGCCGAACCTATAATTCGGCCATGCCGCCGTGGGCGCTGCAGATGTCGTACTGGGCCGGGGTGGGCACCTGGCTGGTGGTGGGGGTGCCGGTGGTGCTCCAGTGGGCCCAGAAGCCCGCCCTCTTCGCCCAGCCGGGCAACTACCTGTGGCTGGCCTGCTACTTGCTGTTCGGCCTGATCTTCGCCCTCGTCGCTTCCGAGCGCCTGCCCTTTTTGAACGCCACGCCCAAGGTGGAGCGGGCGGTACTGGGCCTGCAGGTGTTCCTGGCGTCGTGCGCGCTGCTGCTGCTGCCGCAGTACGGCTTCATCGCGGTGCTGTTCATCATCACCGCCGCCCACGCCCCCCACGTGCTGCGCCTGCCGCAGGCGGTGGCGCTGGTGCTGGCCCAGACCGCGCTGATGGCCGTCACCTTCTCCCGGGTGGGCGGCTGGGACGACGGGCTCGAGGTCACGGTCTCGGTCTTCGCCTACCTGGGCTTCCAGCTCTTCGCCCTCTTCTCCACCGAGGCCGCGCTGCGCGAGGCGCGGGCGCGGGCCGAACTGAGCCAGCTCAACGCCGAGCTCAAGGCCACCCAGGCCCTGCTCTCCGAGTCGAGCCGGGTGGGCGAGCGGGTGCGCATCGCCCGCGAGCTGCACGACCTCATCGGCCACCAGCTCACCGCGCTCGCGCTCAACCTCGAGATCGCCACCCACACCGAAGGGCAGAAGTCGCGCGAGCACGTGGCGAAGGCCCGGCAGATCGCCAAGGAGCTGCTGGGCGGCGTGCGGGGCGTGGTCAGCGCCATGCGCGACACGCCCATCGACCTCGAGGCCTCCCTGCGGGCGCTGGTGGAGGGGGTGCCCAAGCCCGCCATCCACCTCGCGCTCGAGCCCGGCGTGAGCCTGGAAGACCCCGAAAAAGCCCACGCCCTGGTGCGCTGCGTGCAGGAGGTCATCACCAACGCCGTGCGCCACGCCCAGGCCGATAACCTCTGGATCCGCCTCGAGGCCACCCCCGAGGGCCTCGCCGTCCACGCCCGCGACGACGGGCGCGGCGTGCGGGAGGTCAGGGCGGGCAACGGCCTGCGCGGGATGCGCGAGCGGCTGGAGCAGTTGGGCGGTCGCCTCCAGGTCGAGAGCCGCCCCGGCGAGGGCTTCAGCATCGACGCGGTGATGCCCTCGTGATCCGGGTGGTGCTGGTGGACGACCAGACCCTGGTGCGCCAGGGGATCAGGAGCCTGCTCGAGCTCTCCGACCGGGTAAGGGTCGTCGCGGAAGCCTCCGACGGCCAGGAGGGCCTGCAGGCCGTCGCCCTGCACCGCCCCGACGTGGTGCTGCTCGACCTGCGGATGCCGGTGCTCGACGGCATCGGCACCCTCAGGGCCCTTTCCCGAGCCGGCTTCTTCCCCCCCACCCTCATCCTCACCACCTTCGACGACGACGAGCGGGTCCTGGACGCCCTGCGCGCCGGGGCCAAGGGCTATCTGCTCAAGGACGTGACCCTAGCCCAACTCGTCGAGGCCATCGAGATCCTGGCCGCGGGCGGCACCCTGATCCAGCCCGCCGTCACCGAGCGATTAATCCGCGGCCTGACCCAACTGCACAAGGGCGACTCCCCCACCCGCCCCTACGCCGACGCCTACGACCCCGAAGAGCTCACCGACCGCGAGACCGAGATCCTGCGCCTGCTGGCCGGGGGCTACAACAACCGCGAGGTGGGCAGCGCCCTGGGCATCTCCGAAGGCACCGTGAAAAACCACGTCTCCTCCATCCTCTCCAAGCTGGGCGTGCGCGACCGGACCAGGGCGGTGCTGAAGGCGCTCGAGCTGGGGTTGATTTAGCTAGCCGGCCCGTAGTTTATCGAGGGTCAAAGCATTTCGCATCTTGCGTTCGGCGTACGACGTACGACCGGCGTCTTGCGTCTGGCGTCTGGCGTCTGGCGTCTGGCGTTCGGCGTTTCGCGTACGACGTACGACGTAGGACGTCCGACCCGCGACCCGCGCCCGGCTATCAACCCCCTCACCGCGTAAAACTCCACGACACCGGCCGCCCGCCCGCGTACGGCATCACCCCGTGGAAAGGGCGCGGGTCGTCGTCGAAGACCAGCGGCAGGAAGTGGCGGTCGCCGGGCCACATGGGCAGTTCCATCCGGACGACGCGCTCGAGCGCGACCCACTCGAGCGCCCCCTCGGGGTTGCGCTCCAAAGGCGTGCCGGTCCACTCGGGGACGAGGAACACGAAGCCGAACCAGTCCTCGCCGTGCTTGCCGAAGCCGGGCCAGGAGAGGGTGCCACGCAGGATGAGGCGGGTGGCCTCGATGCCGGCTTCCTCGCGCAGCTCGCGGCGCATCCCGGCAGCCACGTCCTCGTGGGGCTCGAGCTTGCCCCCCAACCCGTTGTACTTGCCTAAGGCGGGGTCTTCGGGGCGGGCGTTGCGGTGGATCAGCAGCACCGAGCGGCCGTCGGGCGAGAGCACGTAGCCGAGCGTCGCCAGGATGGGGGTGTAGGGCATGGGGGTATCTTAGCGTGCGCCCCGCACGCCGTTCTCGAGCCCATCCCGCCCTGATAGACTCGGCGGCGTATGGCCTCACGGTTGCGTTTCCTCGGCAGCGGCGATTCACAGGGTGTCCCCCGCTGGTGGTGCGGGTGTTCGGTGTGCCAGGAGGCCCGCGCCACGGGGCTCAACGCCCGCACCCGGCCCTCGGTGTGGGTCGAGGGTTCCGAGCAGGTCCTGATCGACGTGGCCCCCGAGTTCCGCCTCCAGGCCACCCGCGAGGGCCTGCGCCGCTTCGACGCCGTGCTCATCACCCACGCCCACAACGACCACATCCTGGGCCTGGGCGACGTGGCCGACCGCGCCCGCTGGACCAAGGAGCCCTGCCCCGCCTACGCCCCGCGCGAGGTGCTGCCCCAGTTGCAGCAGCGCTTCGCCTACTTGTTCCAGGGGACCTACCTCGAGCGCATCCCTTTCCGCGCGCTCGAGGACGCCGGGCGCACCTTCGCGGGCTACGCCGTGAGCGCCGTAAAGGTGCCCCACGGCTACAACGGCTGGTCCTACGCCTTCCGCTTCGACGGCCCCCACGGCTCCTGGGCCTACATGCCCGACTGCATCGGCCTCGAAGACCTCGAGCCCTGGCGCGGCCTGGACCTGCTGGTCCTGGGCACCAGCTTCTACAAGGAGCCCGCCCCCGTCGCCAGCCGCAGCGTGTACGACGTGACCGAAGCCGTAGAACTCGTCTCCCGGCTCAAGCCCGCCCGCACCGTATTCACCCACCTCAGCCACGGCATCGACCGCCGCAAGCCCGCGCCCGAGGGGGCAATGTACGCACATGACGGGCTGGTGCTCGAGCTGCCTTGAGCTGAGCGGTACAAGCCTTCAGCCGCCAGCTTGTGGTTTGTCGAGGGTCAAGGGTCTAGGGTCGAGGGCCAAGACGTCTTGCGTCTTGCGTCTTGCGTTTTGCGTCTTGCGTACGACGTACGACGCACGACCGGCGTCTTGCATTCAACGTACGACGCCCGACCCACCCGCCCTCAAGCCAGCCGCGGCGCGTTCGGGCTGGGCCGCTCGGCCAGGATCTTGAACTGGCGGTGGCGCTCGAGGGCCGCCGCGACGAAGCCGCCAAAGGGCGGGGAGACCCGCATGGGGCGGCTGGCGAGCTCGGGGTGGGACTGCAGGCCGATGAAGAAGGGGTGGCCGGGGAGTTCGACGGCCTCGACCAGGCCCTCGCCGCGCCCGTGCATGCCCGGCGTGACCGCCGAGACGGTGAGGCCGCCCTCGATGAGCTTCTGCACGTAGGCGGGGTTGACCTCGTAGCGGTGGCGGTGGCGCTCGTAGGCCAGGTCCTTGCCGTAGAGGCGGTGCAGGGTGGTCTCGGGGTGGATGCGCATGGGCCAGTTGCCCAGCCGCATCGTGCCGCCCAAGCCCTCGACCTCGAGCTGCTCGGGCATGAGGTCGATGACGGGGTGGGGGGTGTAGGGGTCGAACTCGGTGGAGTTGGCCCCCTCCAGGCCCAGCACGTTGCGCGCGAACTCGATCACCGCGACCTGCAGGCCCAGGCAGATGCCGAAGTAGGGGATGCCGTTCTCGCGGGCGTAGCGGGCGCACAGGATCTTGCCCTCGATGCCGCGGATGCCGAAGCCGGGCCCCACCAGCACCCCGTCCACCCCGTGCAGCGCCTCGGCGGCCTTCTCGAGGCCGGTGACCTCCTCGGCGTTGACCCACTTCACGTTCACGCGGGCGTCGTTGGCGATCCCCGCGTGGCGGAAGCCCTCGAGGATGGAGAGATAGGCGTCGGGCATCTTGACGTACTTGCCCACGAAGGCCACCGTGACCTCGCTCGAGGGGTGCTTGAGCTTGCGCACGGCGTTCTGCCAGAAGCTGAGGTTGGGCTGGATGGGCTCTAGGCCCAGCTTCTTCTCCACCACCCGCCCGACGCCCTGCTCCTCGAGCACCAGCGGCACCTCGTAGAGGAACTGCACGGTGGGGCTGGAGAAGACCTCGCTGGGGCGCACGTTGGTGAAGAGTGCCACCTTCTTGCGCACGTCCTCGGGCACCATCTTGTCCGAGCGCAGCACCACCGCGTCGGCCTGGATGCCCAGGCCCCGCAGCGCCGAGACCGAGTGCTGGGTGGGCTTGGTCTTGAACTCCTCGGAAGTGGGCAGGTAGGGCAGCAGCGTGAGGTGGATGTACATCACGTCGCCGTCCTCCTCGTCGAACTGGAACTGGCGGATGGCCTCCAAAAAGGGCAGGCTCTCGATGTCGCCCACCGTGCCCCCCACCTCCACCACCGCGATGTCGGCCTCCTGCTCCTTGGCGACGCGGCGGATGCGGTCCTTGATCTCGTCGGTGATGTGGGGGATCACCTGCACCGTCTGCGACAGGTACTCCCCGCGGCGCTCCTTCTGGATCACCGAGAGGTAGACCTGCCCGGTGGTCAGGTTGTTGCCCCGGCTGAGGTCGATGTCGAGGAAGCGCTCGTAATGCCCGATGTCGAGGTCGGTCTCGGCCCCGTCGCCGGTGACGAAGACCTCGCCGTGCTCGTAAGGGCGCATGGTCCCCGCGTCCACGTTCACGTAGGGGTCGATCTTGATCGCCGTGACCTTGTAGCCCCGCGCCCGCAGGATCGCCCCCAGCGAGGAGGTCAGGATGCCCTTGCCCAAACTGCTCACCACACCGCCCGTGACGAATATGTATTTCATCCTGCTCTCCTCCAAAACAAAACAAGGCTGAACGACCTCACGCCCCTCCTGGCGTCGAGGCCAGCCAGCTAGGTTTTCACGGGACTTCAGCATACCACTGTTCAGGCTCGCCGTGGATGAGGCAGATGGCGGGGTGAGGGGTAAGCCGTCAGCGGAAGGCCCGTGGCCCGTCGAGGGCCTAGGGTCCAGGGCCGAGGCCTGGGCGTTTTGCGTAGGACGTACGACGTAAGACGTACGACCCAACACATACGGCCTCAAGATCACCCCACATTTCTGTACCGAGTCAAACCAGGAGTATAGTTAAACCATGAGTATCGCGCCCGGCATCGAGGTTATCCCGGTTCCCATCCCCTACCCGTTCAAGTACGTCAACTGCTACTTGCTGCTGGGCGAGGGGGCGGTGCTGGTGGACTGTGCGCTCGACACGCCCGAGGCCAGGGGTGCCCTCGAGACCGGCTTAGCCCGGCACGGGCTGAAGTTCGGCGACCTCGAGCGGCTGGTGCTGACCCACCACCACCCCGACCACTACGGCCTGGCCGGGCTGATCGAGGCCGAGGGGGTGCCGGTGTACCTGCTGGACGTGGAGCTCGAGCGCGGCCACCCCTTCTGGACCGAGCCCGAGGCCATGAACCGGACCGGGCTCGAGCTCTTCCGCCGGCACGGGGTCCCCGACGAAGCCCTGAGCAACCTGGGGCGCGAGATGGACAAGACCCGCAGCCGGGTGCACGCGCCCGGAAACCCCCGCACCTTCCGCGACGGGGAGGTGCTCGAGCTCGCCGGGCAGCGCTGGCGGGCGGTGTGGACCCCCGGCCACGCCGACGGGCACGCCATGCTGCTGCGCGAGAGCGACGGGGTGCTGCTGGCCGGCGACCACGTGCTCGAGCGCATCTCCCCCAACATCGGCGTGTGGGCCTACTCCTACCCCGACCCGCTGGGGCTCTACCTGGAGTCACTGGAGAAGGCGCGGGGGCTCGAGGTCTCGCTGGCCCTGCCCGGCCACTACCGCCCCCTGCGCGACCTGCGGGGCCGCATCGCCGAGCTGGCCGCCCACCACCACGAGCGCCTGGACTACCTGCTGGGCCTGATGAACGGCGAGCCCAAGACCTGCTGGGAGCTCTCCTTAGGGCTCTTCCCCGGCGAGCTCTCGCTGCCGCAGCGCCGCTTCGCCTGGTCGGAAACGCTGGCGCACCTGGAGTACCTGGTTAACCTCGGGGCCGTCGAGCGCTCCGAGGACGGGACGATCCGCTACAGCAGCACGGTTCATTCTCTGGCCCCCGGCCGAAGGGCCTGAAGTCCGCCTAGCTCACCAGGCCAGCGCCTGGCCGTCGGCCCTGGGCTCGGAGCCGGCGACCAGGGTCTCCCCCTGCCGCAGGATGATCTGCCCCCGCCCGAAGAGCCCGGCTTCGGGCTGGATCACCACCTGGTGGCCCCGGTCGATGAGGCCCTGCACCACGTGCTGAGGGACGCTGGGCTCGAGCAGCACCTGCTTGCCCTTGACCCACTGCCAGCGCGGCGCGTCGAGCACGGCCTGCGGGTTGAGGCCCATGTCCTCCAGCCCCAGCACCACCTGCAGGTGGCCTTGGGGCTGCATGTGGCCGCCCATCACCCCGAAGGGGCCTAAGGGCTTGCCGCCGCGGGTCAGGAAGCCGGGGATGATGGTGTGGAAGGGGCGCTTGGCGGGGGCGTAGCGGTTGGGGTGGCCGGGCTCGAGCACGAAGCCCGCCCCCCGGTTCTGCAAGGCAATTCCGGTGCCCGGCACCAGCACCCCGGCTCCGAAGCCCATGTAGTTGGACTGGATGAAGCTCACCATCAGCTCGCCGTCGGCGGCGCAGAGGTAGACCGTGCCCCCCTTGGGGATGCCGGCCTCGGCGGCTCGAGCCGTGTCGCCGATGAGCCGGCGGCGGCCGGAGAGGTAGGTCTCGTCGAGCAGGTCGGCGCTGCCCACGCGCATGTGGCGGGGGTCGGTGACTTCGGCCTGGACGTCGGCGAAGGCGAGCTTCATGGCCTCGACCTGGAGGTGCAGGTACTCGACGGGGTCGTGGGCGGCGCGGGCCATGTCGAAGCCGCCGAGGATCTTGAGCGCCATCAGCGCGGCGATGCCCTGCCCGTTGGGCGGGATCTCGTGCAGCTCGAGGCCCCCGTACTGGGCCGAGATGGGCTCGACCCACTCCGGCTCGTAGGCGGCGAGGTCGGCCTGGGCCAGCCAGCCCCCGGTGGCGGCGGCAAATTCGGCCGTCTTCTGGGCCAGCGCGCCCCGGTAGAAGCTCTCGGCGTGGCTCGAGGCGATCTCCCGCAGCGTGGCCGCATGGCCCGGGCTGCGCCAGACCTCCCCGGCCCGCGGGCCGCGCCCCCCAGGGAAAAACACCTCGTTAAAGGCCCGGTGTTCCGGCCCGGACATCTTCAGGAAGGTCTCCGCCGAGCGGCCCCAGCCCCGCGCCGTCACCGGCGACACCGCGAAGCCTTCCTCCGCGTAGCGGATGGCCGGCTCGAACAGCCGCTCGAAGGGCAGCTTGCCGAAGCGCTCCGACACCGCCCGCCAGCCCGCCGGGGTCCCCGGCACGGTGACCGGCAGCCAGCCTCGAGCCGGGACCTCCTGCATCCCCTCGAAGGCGCTGGGCGGGAGCTGGCTGGGGCTGGGCCCCGAGGCGTTGAGCCCGTGCAGTTTGCCGTCCCAGATCAGGGCGAAGGCGTCCGAGCCGATGCCGTTGGAGGTGGGCTCGAGCACCGTGAGCGCGATCGCTATCGCCAGGGCCGCGTCCGCCGCGTTGCCCCCGGCCAGCAGCATCTCCATGCCGGCCAGCGCCGCCTGAGGCTGCGAGGTGGCCACCGCGCCGCGCTTACCCACCATCACCGTGCGGCGCGAGGGATAAGGGTAGTAGTTGAGGTCCACGAGTAGCAGGGTACAGGAGGAGAGAGGTCGAGGGTCAAGGGGCTAGCGGCCGGACGCCGGGGGCGGGTCGTACGTCGTACGTCCTACGTCGTACGCCAGACGCAAAACGCAAGACGCAAAACGCCGGTTGTACGTCTGTCGTGCGTCCTACGTCGTACGTCGTGCGCAATGCGCGAGATGCCTCGGCCTTTAGGCTGCCTTTCGCTGGCGGCCCTTCTAAACTGGCTCGTCGAAGCGGTAGGGTTTAATGCTCACGCAACGGCCCTTTTCGAACTCGAGCGCGGTGGCGTGGAAGCGGGCGGGGCCTTCCTGGGCGCGGAAGCGGGTGGGGCGCTGGGTGAGGAAGCGGCCCAGGAAGCTGTGCACTTCGCCGCCGATGATGCCGTCGTAGGTGCCGGTCATGCCCACGTCGGTCTGGTAGCCGGTGCCCCCCGGCAGGATTTCGGCGTCGGCGGTGGGGACGTGGGTGTGGGTGCCCAGGACGGCGGCTACCCGCCCGTCGAGGTGGCGGGCCAGGGCCAGCTTCTCGGCGGTGGCCTCGGCGTGGACCTCGAGCAGCACGTGGTCGGCGGACTGCTCGGCCAGGAGGGCGTCCATGCCGCGGAAGGGGTCCTCGAGGGGGTCCATGAAGAGGCGGCCCATCATCTGGCAGACCAACAGGCTCTCCCCTGCCGCCTCGAGCCGCCACCAGCCCTTGCCGGGGGTGCCAGGGGGGTAGTTCTGGGCCCGCACGATGGGCTCGGTCTCGATGAGCTCGTACACCTCGCGCTGGTCCCAGGCGTGGTTACCCAGGGTCAGCACGTCCACGCCCGCGTTGCGCAGGCGCTTGTAGGCCGCCTTGGAGAGGCCCAGGCCCCCCGCGGTGTTCTCGGCGTTGGCGACGACCACGTCGAAGTCGTCGCGGATATCGGGGAGGTGCCTCGAGACGATGCGCAAACCGGGTTCGGCGAAGATATCCCCGATGAATAGGACACGCATGCGCCTAGTCTAATCGGGCACCCGGGTACAGCGCGTGCAATTCAGCCCTCAGGGCCTGGAAATTCTCCGACGGCAGCCGGCACGAGCCGTGGCGGCACAAGTAGGCCAGGCCCGCTTTCCGGTCGGCGAGGATCGGCACGGAGCCGGCGGGCCCGGACGCCAGGGTGGTGATGGGCAGGTACTGCCCCCTCACCTCCGGGAGCCAGCTCGAGGGCGTCACCATCGCCAGCTCGCTGCCCTGCGTGCCGACGAGGTGCGCCTGGAGCAGCGCCGGGAAGCCGAAGGCGCTGCGCAGGAGGCTCTGCGAGTAGACCTCCACCGCCGACAGAGCCGCCTCGTGCCACTCGGGGCGCTCGTAAAGGGCGGCCAGCCGGAACAGCAACTCGGCCGCCGAGGCCGAAGGGCTGGGGTAGGGCCCGTCGTACACGTCCTTGGCCTTGACGGGCAGCCCCTCGTTCATAGAGTCGCGGAAGCCGCCCTCGGGGTCGCGGAAGTGGGCCAGTACGGCTTCGGCCCGCTGGTGGGCGGCCTCGAGCCACTCCATCTCCCCGGTGGCCTGGTAGAGCTCCAGCAACCCCAGCCCGTAATTGGCCTGGTCGCTCAGGTAGGCCTCGGGGCGCAGCTTCCCGGCCCGCCAGGAGTGGCGCAGCAAGCCGCCCGTCAGCATGGTCCCCAGCACGAAGCGGGCGTTGGCGCGGGCGGCCTCCAGGTAGCGCTCCTCCCCCAGCAACCGCCCGGCCTCCGCGAAGGCCCGCAGCATCAGGCCGTTCCAGTCGGCAAGCACCTTGTCGTCGGTGAGGGGCCAAACGCGCCCTTTGCGGCGCTCGTAGAGCCGGCTCCGAACGCCCTCGACCCACTCGCCGTAGGCCTGGGGGCTCAGGCCCAGCGACTCGCGCAGCGCCTCGTCGGGGAAGCGGCGCTCGAGCACGTTGACCCCCTCCCAGTTCCCCGCCTCCGACACCCCGAACAGCCGGGCGGCCGCGTCGGCGTCGGCCCCCAGCACCTCACGGAACTCGGCCTCGCTCCAGACGTAGAACTTGCCCTCTACGCCCTCCGAGTCGGCGTCCTGGGCCGACCAGAACTCGCCCTGCGGTCCGGTCATCTCGCGCAGCACGTAGCGCAAAATCTCCTCGGCCACCTGCCGGTAGCGCTCCTTGCCCGAGAGCTCGTAGCCCCCCAGGTAGACCCGCGCCAGTTGCGCGTTGTCGTAGAGCATCTTCTCGAAGTGCGGCACCCGCCAGATGCCGTCCACGGCGTAGCGGTGGAAGCCGCCGCCCACCTGGTCGTAGATGCCGCCCTCCATCATGCGCTCGAGGGTGAGCTCGAGGTGCTTCCAGGCCACGCCGTCCCCCAGCCAGGCGTGGGAGAGCAGGTAGAGCAGCGCCGGGCTCTGGGGGAACTTGGGCGCCCCCCCGAAGCCGCCGTAGCTCGGGTCGAAAGCCCGCGACAGCCCGGCCAAAGCTGCCGCGTGCAGGTCCTCGGGCAGGGGCGCGCCGCGCGGCCGGAGCGCGTTGCCCAGCGCGGCGGTGAGGCCCTGGGCGTTCTCGAGCACGTCCTCCTTCTGGTGCAGCCAGGCGTTGCGGACGGCCTCGAGCAGCCGCCGGAAGCTGGGCAGTTGCGGGTGGTCGCGCGGGGGGAAGTAAGTCCCGCCGTAGAAGGGCCGCAGGTCGGGCATCAGGAACATGCTCATGGGCCAGCCGCCGGAACCGGTCATGGCCTGCAGGGCGCTCATGTAGACGTGGTCCACGTCGGGCAGTTCCTCCCGGTCCACCTTGATCGGCACGAAGTGCGCGCTGAGGAAGGCCGCCACCTCGGGGTCCTCGAAGCTCTCGCGCTCCATCACGTGGCACCAGTGGCAGGTGGCATAACCCACCGACAAAAAGATGGGCTTGTCCTCCGCCCGCGCCTTGGCGAAGGCCTCCTCCCCCCACGGATACCAGTCCACCGGGTTGTGGGCGTGCTGCAGGAGGTAGGGGCTCGTCTCGTGGATCAAGCGGTTCGGCATGAGCCGAGCCTAGTGCCTGGGACCGCCCAGAACTGTAAGAGCGGTTTCCAGAGGGTGCCGGGTGAAGGGAGGCCTGTGGCGTGCGGGGAACCCTCCCGGCCGGCGGGGAAGAAAAGGGCCGGGCGGGCACAGGGGAGTAGTAATACCAGATTCGGTTGGTCCGTCACCGTTCGGTGACGGACCAACCCGACCGAAGGGATACGCTTTCTTCGCCGACCGTCAGGGAGGGGTGTGCTCTAGGATTCAAAAAGATAGCCTCCGGGCTCTTCGGATCGGATGATTATCTTTTTGAATCCGGTATAAGCTGCAAGCCGTTAGCCATCAGCTTTGATACGGGAACCCCCTCTCCCGACGGGAGAGGGGGCATTTTGCGTTCGGCTACCAGCTATCGGCGCTTAGCGTTCAGCTATCGGCTATCAGCCACCGACGCATCTCACGCCGACTTGGGCTTCTGAACGTACCGCAGGATGAAGTACACCGCCCCGGCCACGATCAGGGCGGGGACCAGGATCGTGAGCAGGCGGAACACCAGACCGGCCAGGCCCTTGAGAATGGCTCCTAAGAACGTGAAAAGCCAGCCGCCCACCCACATGACCACGAGCGCAGCCACGGCGATGAGCAGGCCCAATACCACCCACTCGAGGATATCTTGGAAAGAACGCTCGTTCATGGCTTCAGGATAACACACCGCCGCCGGGGCTCTTCAGGGCGTTCCAGAGCTTGCGGGTGGTGATGATCTGCCCGGCGTGGTGCTGGGCGTGGGCGGCGATGTGGTCGAAGACGTAAAGGGCCGGGACGGGGGCGAAGTCGCCCCAGGAGCAGGGGGCCTCGAGGTCGGGCTGCTCGAGCCGGGAGAGCCCGTCACGGACCAGGCGCAGGTTCGCGCGGAATTCCTCCAGCACCGCCGCGGGGGGCTCGTGGGTCACCCGCAACTGCTCCGGCGGCAAGAGCCGGTAGGCCTGGGGGATCTCCTGGCCTGTCCCCCGGAAGTAGAGGCGGGCGGAGGCCATGCCGACGTGGCGCACTAGGCCGCCGACGGCGTTGGCGCCTTCGGCCGGGAGCCACCAGAAGCCCTCGGGGCCTAAGTCGGCGGCCCACCTGTCCACGGTCTCCTCCACCTCCTCGAGGTTGCGCAGCCAGACCGAAACCAGGGGGTGAACGCCTTCGATGTCGCCGCGCAGGAACGGCGGGAGCCGGGTGGGAGTCTGCATGGGGCGATTCTACCCGCCCGGAGGCTCAGGGCTCGAGCTTCAGGGCACAGCGCCCGGTGTACTTGCGCTGCCGGACGGCCTCGGGGTAGGCCTCGCGGGTGCCCACGAAGGTGAGGCCGGTCCAGGTGGGGCCGCTCTGGGTCGTCGAGCAGAACAGCGCCTTGGAGGTCGCGTAGCCGCGCAGGGGCTCGAGGTAGACGGTGGCGTTGAGCTGGCGGGTGGAGGGGCTATAAGCCAGCACGACGTGGCGCTTGTCCAGGGCGATGATCGCGCCCTGGGTCCCGCTGCCCTGCACCGCCTGGAAGGGCGACTTGCGCACGACGATCTTGAAGGAGGCGTTCGCCAGGCTGGGGTCCTTGACGAACAGCGTCCAGACCTGACCCTGCTTCAACACGCCGCCCTCGGCGGGCTTGGTCAGGGGCGGCAGGGGCG
>NZ_QXDL01000098.1:0-14987 GCF_003574345.1 Calidithermus terrae | reverse complement strand
GATCTGGGCCTTGCCCTCCGGCTTGGCGGAGGGCTTGCCCGGCGGCGCCTTGGGCTGGGCCGTGACCACCGGCTCGGCCTCGGCCGCCTCCTCGAGGTCGAAGTCGAGGTCAAGGTCGAGGTCGGGGTCAGGGCCGGGCTGAGGCACCGCAGCCGGGGCCGGGGGCTCGGCGGGCCGGGTCACCACCGGGAAGATCACGGGCGGGGCCGCGGTCAGGCCGCCTTCGAGCAGGGCCCGCAGGCCGGCCGAGTGGGCCTCGGGGGGGTTGGCCTCGAGCCACTCTGCCCAGCGCAGCCAGGCGTCGGCGCGTTGCTCGAGGTCCGTGACCAGCCCCTGCAGGCTTTCCCAGGCCTCGAGGCGGGTCTGGTGGTCGTCCCAGGCCTCCAACAGGCGGTGGGCGCTCACCCCGCGCTCGAGCTGGGCGCTGGCCTGCTCGGCCTGGCGCTCGAGGGTGCGGGCCTTGGTGTGCAGCGTGCCCACCTCGAGGCTTAGCGCGGCCCGGCGCTCCTCGAGGGCCTGCGCCAGCCCCAGCCCCTGCACCGGGGCGGCCAGCGCGGCCGAGAGGCGCTCGAGCTTGGCCGCCAGGGGGCGCACCTCGGCCTTGACGGTGCCCGCCAGCTCGGCGCTGCGCTCCTGGAGGAACTTCCGGAAGACGCCCGAAAGCGCCTCGAGCCCCTCGCCCGTGGCGTCGCCGGCCAGGGGGTTGCGGCGGTACTGCAGCAGGTCCTCCTCGAGCGCGGCCAGGGCTTTGTGCTCGGGGTAACGCTCGGCCAGCACGCGGGTCTCGCCCAGCAGCCTCGAGGCCTGCCGGGCCAGGCGCAGCGAGCGGCGCAGCCTCGAGGCCGCCAGCCCTACCCGCCGCAGCACCACGCCGAAGAGCCATCCGGGGCGGCGGCGCGAGGCCAGGTCCAGCACGAAGACGAGCAGCACCCCGCACAGCAGCAGCCCCGCGTTGCCCAGCGCGCCGGTCAGGGCGCGGGCCGCGGCCGTGCCCAGGCTCCCGCCCCACTCCGCCTCCACCGCCGCCAGCACGGGCAGCACCACGGCGGCGCCGAGCAGGGCGAAGCCCAGCCCGCGCAGGAAACCCCGCAGCGGCTTGCCCAACAGCAGCAGCACCGCCGCCGCGCCCAGCGCCGGGGGCACCACCCAGGTCAGCAGCCCCAGGTTGCCGTAGGTGATCTGGCGCAGCCACTGGCCGTACTCGCCCGTGAAGCGCGGGTTGACGTAGAGCACCAGCCCCAGCGCGATCCCCGCCGCCAGCGCCACCAGGGCCAGCGCCTCGGAGTCGAGGCGGGGTTCCTTGGGGTTTTGGGGCGGGGGAGTTTTGGCCGGACTGGAGCGCTTGGACTTTGCCTTTGCCATTGGGGCCAGTCTAGCACACTCAAAACGCGCTCGAGGCCAAATTAAGGTCGAGCGAAGGCCCGAAAGTCGGCCCTCGCTCGAGCGCAGCCCCGTCTTTACGGCGCTCCTACTTCTTCAGCTCCTTGACCACCAGCGGCGTGACGTCGCTGTCGGGGGCGGCGTAGACCACCAGGCTGCTGGCCTTGGCTACTTTGAAGTCCATGACCACCTGGAAGCCGTTGGCCTCGGCCACCTTCTTTACCTCCTTGTCGATGTCGTCGAGGAGCGGCTTGGCTACGGTGCTGACGCGCTCGTTCCACTTCTTGGTGGCGTCCTGCAAGGCCTTCTGCAGCGACTGCAGGCCCTGCTGGTCCTTGGCGGAGAGCGGCCCGCTGCGGGCCTTCTGGCCGAGCTGGTTGATCTGGTCGCGCAGGGGCTTGAGCTCCTTCTCGGCCTGGTCCTGCACGCTCTTGAGCTTGGGGTAGTTGGGGTGGGCCTGGATGGCGGTGTCGGGGTTGATGAACCCGACCCGGAACGCCTTAGGCTTGGTCTGGGCCGAGAGCGGTGCCGTGAGCAGCACCAGGCAGAAAGCGGCGAGAACGCGCGTCCACATGGCTCCCACTGTACGGAGCCTGATTTAGCAACTTGTGAGAAAGCGCCCGGCATAAAAAACAGGGGCCCCCGGGGGCCCCTGCGCTAGCGCGGGTGCTGCGGCCTACTTCTTGACCTCTTCGATGACCTTGGCGGTGAGGTCGAGGCCGTCGGCGGCGTAGACCACCAGGCTGCTGGCCTGGGCCACCTTGTAGTCCATGACCACCTGGAAGCCGTTGTCCTCGGCCACCTTCTTGATCACCTTGTCGATCTGGTCGGTGAGGGGCTTGCCGGCCTCCTCGGTGCGGGTGGCCCACTTCTTGAGCGCGTCGTTGTAGGCCTGGCGCAGGGTCTGGAAGTCCTGCTGCTCCTTGGCCGAGGCCTGGCCGCTCTGGATCTTCTGCTGGAGCTGGGTGAGCTGGGTCTGCAGGGGCTTGAGCTCCTTGTCGGCCTGGTCGCGCACCGCCTTGACCTTGGCGTAGTCGGGGTGGGCCTCAATCACCGCGTCGGAGTTGATGAAACCGATCTTGACGGCCTGGGGCTTGGTCTGGGCGACCAGGGGGGCCCCCATCAGGCCGACGGCAGCGAGCACGGGAACGATCCATAGCATCCTCTTCATGCGCACCAATCTAAGCACCCAGCGTTAGCGCTATGTGAGAGAAACCCGGCTTGGACGGCGGGCTGCGGATGGGCTATGGTATCGCGGAGGAGGGAACGACACATGAAACGACTAACCCTTTTGGTTCTCCTCGTGGTGCTCGCCGTCGGGGCGAGCGCTCAGGCCCAGCGCAGCTTCCAATTCCGCATCTCGGTGCCGAGCCCGGCCCTGGGATTCGGCCTCGAGGCCGAGCTCCAGCGCAACCTGGTGGCGCTGTTCTACGGCGACCTCTTCTTCCAGGGCCCCGGGGTCTTCGTGGGCGGCGAGCTGCTCTTCAAGCCCGACCTCGGCCAGTTCGACCGCGACCTGCGCGGCATCTCGCCCTACCTGGGCGGCGGCCTGGGCGCGCGTTTCGGCGGGGGCGGCGCCGACGTGGGCCTCACCCTCGACTTCGGCATCGAGTTCGCCCTCGACCGCTCGACCGGGCTCTTCGTGGGCTGGCAGGGGATCTATTACTTCGACGGGGGGACCGGCAGCCGGGCCGTGCTCGGGGCCAGCTTCCGGTGAGAGGATGAGTAGAGCTCGATGAACCGGGGGGATTGGCCCCCGGTTTCCTTTTCTACGCGCCGTTCTGTGCCACCGGGTATGAACCGAGCACCTTGACGAACTGGGCCCGCTGCAGCAGCCCGACGAGGGCCCTGGCCGGGCCGGGGTCTTCGATGTGGCCCTCGAAGTCCACGTAGAACACCGGGCTGAAGGGGCGCTCGGGGTCGCGGCGGGGGCGGGACTCGAGCTTGGTCATGTTCACCCCCGCCTCGGCCAGGGCCTGCAGCGCGTGGAGCAGGGCCCCCGGCACGTGGCGGGTGGCGAAGACCACCGAGCTCTTGTGCGGCCCCTCCCGGCGGGGCGGGACCTCGCGCGAGAGCACGAAGAAGCGGGTGTAATTGCCCTTGAAGTCCTGGATGTTCTCGGCCAGCACCTCCAGCCCGTAGCGCTCGGCGGCGCGGCGGCTGGCGATGGCGGCGTGGCCGGGCTCGGGGTTCTCGGCCAGCTCGCGCGCGGCCCCGGCGGTGTCGTAGACCGGGGTGGCCTTGAAGTGGTAGCGGGCGATGAACCCGTCGCACTGGGCCAAGCCCTGGGGGTGGCTCTTGACGTAGCGGATGTCCTCGAGCCGGCTTCCCTTGGGGGCCATCAGGCAGTGCTCGATCTTGAGCACGATCTCGCCGATGACGTGCAGGTCGGTCTCGAGCAGCAGGTCGTAGGTCTGGTTGATGATCCCGGCGGTGGTGTTCTCCACCGGCACCACCCCCAGCTCGACCTCGTGCTCCGACACCGCCGCGAAGACCTCGTGGAAGGTGGGGAAGCCGATAGGCTGGGCTTCGGGAAAGGTCTTGAGGACGGCTTCCTCGCTGTAGGCTCCTTCGGTTCCCTGGTAGGCGATGCGGGTCACGGCGATACTTTACAACGTGGAGAGGCGATAGCTGATAGCCGGGCGCGTGGTCTGCGTCGTACGTCGTACGTCCTACGCCGTACGCAAGACGCAAGACGCGAGACGCGTGTCCTGCGTCCTGCGTCCTGCGTCGTACGTCTCGGCCCTAGACCCTCGGCAGGCCACGGGCCACGAGCTGACGGCTGGAAGCTGGCTGCTGATAAACCCGGATCCGAGCCTTCCTCTAATCGGCGTAAATCTGGGCCTCGAGCCGGATCAGCCAGCCCTGGTCGTTGCGGGAGCCTGCGGGGCCTCCGGTGAGGACGGAGGATACCAGGACCTTTTCCTGGCGCAGCACCTTCTCCATGCCGGAGATGCCGTACTCGACATAGGCCGAGAGGAGGGAGTGGATGATCTTGGCGTCGGGGCGGGACTCGGCCCACTTCCAGGCCTGGTAGGCCCGTTGCTGGCGGGTTTTGACCGTCCAGCCGAAGGCCAGCCAGCCCAGCATGTCGTAAAGGTCGAGGTCGTTGCGGCGGGCCAGGCGGCGCAGGCCCTGCTCGGTCCAGCCCTCGCGCTCGAGGGCGATCACCAGGCTCTCGCGCTCCTGGGGGTTGAGCCAGAGCTGCCTCAGCCGCTCGGAGCTGCCCAGGAACTCCGCCAGCAGGGGCCGGGCGTCGCTGGGGCTGAGCACCAACAAGCCGTCGCTGAGCACCAGCCCGCCCTGGTAGAGCACGCGGTTGATCAGCAGGCGCAGGCTGCGGTGGGTGACGGGCTTTCGGGCCAGCACCTCCAGGCGCAGCCAGGGGGGGCGCTCGAGGGGCAGGGCCTCGAGCACCAGAATGGCCGGGATGGCCTCCAGGCGCGGATCGGTCCGCATCTGCGCACGCAGCGTGATGCTATCGCGCCCGGCCACGCGGTCGAGGATCACCAGGTCCGGCGCGTCGTGGAGCAGCCGGCTGGCCCAGGAGCCCACGTCGTCATAGACGACCAGCTTGTACCCGTCGGCGGCGGTCACCGCCTCGAGGAAATGCTCGAAGCCGGAATCGTCGGTGACTACCCCAATTCGCGCCATACACTCGCCTTGAGTATACCGACGGCGACGAAAATTTGCGTATGACCCTCGACACAGAGGGTGAAAGGTCCATAGCTAGTCGCCCGCAGCCCTGTGGCCTGCCGAGGGTCTAGGGCCGAGACGTACGACGCAGGACGCAGGACCCGCGTCTCGCGTCTTGCGTACGGCGTAGGACGTACGACGTACGACGCAGACCACCCTTTGCCCCCCCTCGCCCTTTCAGGCATAATGACTCCTCGTGCTGCGCCTCGAGACCGTTACCGACCCCGCCCGCTGGAACGCGCTGGTGGCCTCCTTGCCCATCACCAGCGCGCTGCAGAGCTGGGGCTGGGGCGAGGTGAAGAAACTGTCGGGCTGGGTGCCTGAACGCGTCGCGCTCTACGAGGGCGACGCGCTCGTCGCCGCCGCCCAGCTCTTCCGGCGCCAGTTCGTGGGGCCGCTGGCGATGCTCTACGCCTCCCGGGGCCCGGCCCTGCGCCGGGTCGAGGACTTGCCGCGCGTGGCGGAGGCCCTGCGGGCGAGGGCGGGCGGGGCGGCCTACCTCAAGCTCGAGCCCGAGACCGGGCAGGACGCGCTCGCCGCGCCGCCGAGCTTCCCCGCGCTCAGCCCCAGCGAGACCATCCAGCCCGAGTACACCATCTGGCTCGACCTGCGCCAGGGCCGCGAGGGGCTGCTCGAGGGCATGGACTCCATGCACAAGCGCAACACCAAGCTCGCCGAGAAGCGCGTGGTCACCACCGTCGAGGGCGAGGAGGCCTTCGAGGAGTTCTGGGCGCTGTTCGAGGAGACCAACCGCAGGGCCAAGCTGCTCCAGCACAGCAAGGAGTACTACCGCACCGTGCTGCGGGCGATGAACCAGCCGGGGGGCCAGGCCTTCATCTGTGTCGCCCGGCTCGAGGGCAAGGCCCTGGCCGCGGGCCTGTTCGTGGCCTTCGCGGACAAGGTCGATTACCTCTACGGCGGCTCCAGCCGCGAGAACTCCAACGCCAAGGCGCCCAACGGGATGCACTGGGGGGCCATCACCTGGGGGCTCGAGCACGGCTGCCACACCTACGACCTGTGGGGCGTTCCCCGGCAGAGCGAGGGCAGCCACGCCGCCGGGATCGACAAGTTCAAGGAGGGCTTCGGCGGGCGGCGGGTGCGCTTCCCCGCCTACGACCTCGCCCTGTCCCCGCTCTACGGCGTCGTCACCAAGGCGTTGCGCCTGCGCAAGAACTGGATGAATTACCGCGCCCGCGGCACCACCCGCGACGTTCTGTGAGATGGATGGATTTTCGCCGGGGTTATGATTGAGCCCTGGCTTCACGCTTCTAAGGCCGTGACTGCCTAGGTTGAGACCGTGCTGCGTCCTGCGCTCATCCTGCTCACCGCCATCGTCGGGCTGGCCGTGGTGCTCACCCTGCGGCCGGTGCCCATCCCGCCCGCCCCGAACAAGGGGGTGGTGCTCGAGGACGTCAAGCTCGACCTCTACCCCGAGCAAGACCCCGAGGCCACCTGGAAGTTCGAGGCCGGCCGCGTGGAGCAGGACCCCGGCAACCGCGAGGCCAAGGTGAGCGTCCTGAAGGGCGGCGAGCGCTACGTGGGGGGCAAGCTCGACCTGCGGATCAGGGCCCCCTCGGTCGTCATCGACCGCACGGACAACCTGCGCCTGCCGTACGCGCAGGCGGAGATCCTCAAGGGGTGCGTCCGGGTCGAGCTCGGCAGCCAGGGCGGCCCCGAGGTGCTCATCGACCAGAAGGCGGGCTTCTCGGCGCCGAGCGTAAAGATCGAGGCCCCGACGTACAACGCCACCGGCACCCGCTTCAGCTCCAACTTCGCCATCGAGAACGTCCGCTGGAGCGACCCCAAGTGGCAGTTCTACGACTACCCGGAGGGCGAGTCCCCCCCCTGCACGATCGAAGGTGGTTACGAATGAAAAAGACCCTCGGCCTAACCCTCTTGCTCCTGGCGGCGGCGCTCAGCCAGAGCAGCAACGTCCGCATCATCGACATCCAGAGCCCGGGCGGCGAAGTCTCCGGCAACCCGCGCAACGGCCCGCTCACCTTCACCAACCCCACCGCGGGCGGCGTGGTGGGCAAGGTCAAGGACCTCCAGATCAACGCCAGCAAGGCCACGCTGCAGGCCCCGTCGGGCAAGACCCTCGAGCAGTCCAAGGGCGAGCGCACCGCCACCTTCGAGGGCAGCATCACCGTCAAGCGCGACCGCATGACCGCCAAGGGCCCCAAGCTCACCTACCAGGAGAGCACCGGCTTGGGCGTGCTCACCGGCCCGGCCCAGATGCGCCAGGAGCCCAAGGACGACAAGAGCGACCCCGTCGAGGTCGCCGCGAGCAAGATGACCTTCGACGTCGATACCGACGTCTCGACCAGCGAGGGCGAGGTGACGCTCAAGAACGGCAACCAGGAGGGCCAGTCGGACGCGGTGTACTACGAGGAGAAGCGCGGCCTGGCGATCTTCACCGACGGCAAGCAGGTCGTGCTCACCCGCAAGCGCAGCGGCGCCGACGGCAACCTGATCATCCGGGCCAAGGAGGTGCGCAGCCTCACCAACGACAAGCGCCTCATCGCCATGGGCGGCGTGACGCTCGTTGACGGCAACACCACCGTCACCGGCGACAGCCTCACCTACGACGACAAGACCGGCATCGCCATCGTCTCGGGCAAGCCCGCGGTGAGCGAGAACACCAAGGAAAAGGTAAAGCTCAGCACCCCGGTCATCGAGCACAACGTCAACAAGCACCAATCCAACCGCTACACCAAGCCCTTCACCCTCCCCGTAAATGACTTCCAGAAGACGGCTAAATAGCTGGGTTCTCGGCCTCCTGGCGCTGGGGATTTCGCTGTCCCTGGCGCAGGAGGAGTTTTACCCCACCGTCGTCGAGCTCGAGCGCCGCGGCAAGAAGATCGAGGCCACGACGGTGAGCCCCGACAACTACTGGGTCAACTTTTCCGGCGAGATCGTGCTGGGGCAGCTCGAGGCCGTCGAGGGCTCGCTGGTGCGGCTGAAGGGCCAGGGGGCCTACTGGTTCAACGGGGAGAGCCGTGTCCTGCGCGAGGGCCGGCCGGCCAAGCCCGGCGACTTCAAGGCGGGGGAGTGGCTCGAGGTCGCCTTCAACAGCGACCGCAAGGACGACAGGGGCAACGCCTTCCTCATGCGCATGGCCCCGCTGAAGAAGTCGGCACAGGCCGAGGAGGTGCAGAACAAGAAGTCCTACCAGTACTTCGCCATGTCCGACGCCAAGCGCATCAAGGTGACTTTCGGCAAGGACGCCACCGCCTTCGGCAACCTGGTGCTCATCGACAAGGGCGTGGAGGAACTGGTGCGCCTCTCCGACGGCTTCGCCCGCGAGGTGGGCGAGGGCGACGACCGCAAGGTGGAGATCGAGGCCAAGGCCACCCCCTCGAGCGTCGAGGTGGTCCAGGGCAAGAGCAAGGCCTTCGGCAGCGAGCTCATCTACGACAACGACACCGGCGACGCCAAGGTGGCCGGCCCGATCAAGCTCGAGCGCTCCGGCGACAAGCCCCTCAACGGCAACGCCAACGCCCTGACCTACAACGTAGACGACGAAACCCTCCTCCTCTCGGGCCAGGTGCGCCTGACCCAAAAAGAACGCACCACCAGCGCCCAGAGCGCCGTGGTTCGCGAAAGGGACGGCGTGGCCTACCTCTACGGCACCAAGGAGGCCCCCGTCACCAGCGAGAGCAAGGACGGCAAGGTGCGGGGCACCAAGCTCAAGTACAACCTCGACACCGGCGACGTGGTGGTGCTCGAGGGCATCGAGGGCGAGTTCCAGGATTGAGCGGTTAGGGGGCCTGTGGCTTGTAGTCACCCCTCCCCGCGGGCGGTAAGCCGTCAGCTTGTGGTTTGTCAAGAGCCCAGGGCCAAGCCGTAGGACGTACGACGTAATACCGGCTTCACAAAGCTACTCTTCAAATCCGTCAGGGGTACATCTTTGTGAAGCCCAGGGCACTCCCTTCGGCCGGGGTGGATAGCCTCCCGATGGGAGACGATCCACCCAAACCGGGTATAAGACGTACGACCGGCGTCTTGCGTCTTGCGTTTCGCGTTCAGCTATCGGCTATCGACCATCGACCATCGACCATCAACACCCCTACGCCTTAATCCCCGCCATCAACAGCCCCAGCCGCTCCTCGGTGGCCTCCTCGGCCTTCAGCTCGCCCATGATCTGGCCCTCGAACATCACCAGGATGCGGTCGGAGAGGGAGCGCACCTCGTTGAGGTCGGCGGAGACCAGCAGCACCGCAAGGCCCTTGTCCCTGGCCGCGACGATCTGCTCGTGGATGAACTCGATGGCGCCGATGTCCACGCCGCGGGTGGGTTGGGCGGCGATGAGCACCTTGGGGTCGCGGGAGAGTTCGCGCCCGACGATGATCTTCTGGGCGTTGCCGCCGGAGTAGCGGCGCCCGGCGAGCTCGGTGCTGCGGGGGCGCACGTCGAAGTTCTCCACCACCTGCCGGGCGTGGCGCTCGATGTCGTCGGAATCCTGGAAGCCCATGGCGGTGTAGGGCTTGCGGTAGTGGTCGCCCAGGATGCTGTTCTCGCGGGTGCTGAAGTCGAGCACTAAGCCGCGCTGGTTGCGGTCTTCGGGGATGTGCGACAGGCCCCACTCGCGCACGGCTCGAGCCTTCTGCGGCAGCTCCTGCCCGCCGTAGCGGATGGTGCCCTGGTAGGGGCGCAGGCCGGTGATGGCCTCGACCAGCTCGGTCTGGCCGTTGCCCTCCACGCCCGCGATCCCCACCACCTCGCCCGCGCGCACCTGGAAGCTGATCCCCTTGAGGCTGTGCTTGGGGTTGTGCGACTGCGCCACCAGCCCCTCGACCTCGAGCATCACCTCCCCGGGCGTCTTGGGGGTCTTGTTCACCGTGAGGATCACCTCGCGCCCCACCATCATGCGGGCGAGCTGCTCGACGTTGGTGTCCTTGGTCTCGACGGTGCCCACCACCTTGCCGTCGCGGATGACGGTGGTGCGGTCGGAGACGCGGATCACCTCGGCCAGCTTGTGGCTGATGAAGATGGCCGCGTTGCCCTGCTGCACGAACTTGCGCAAAAACTCGAAGAGCTCCTCGGCCTCCTGGGGGGTGAGCACCGCGGTGGGCTCGTCGAGGATGAGGATCTTGGCCTTGCGGTAGATGGCCTTGAGGATCTCGACCCGCTGCTGCAGCCCCACCGCCAGGTCTTCGATCTTGGCCTCGAGGTCGAGGTTGAAGCCCAGCTCCTTGTTCAGCGCGTCCACCTCGGCCCGCGCGCGCGCTAAGTCGATCTGGGCGCGGCTGCCGGGCTCCGAGCCCAAAATGACGTTCTCCAGCACGGTAAAGGGCTCGACGAGCATGAAGTGCTGGTGCACCATGCCGATGCCCTTGGCGATGGCGTCCTTAGGGCCGGTGATGACGGTGGGCTGCTCGTCCACCAGGATCTCGCCCTGGTCGGGCTTGACCAGCCCGTACACGATCTTCATCAGCGTGCTCTTGCCCGCCCCGTTCTCGCCCACGATCGCCAGCACCTCGCCCCAGTTGACGTCCAGGGAGATGCGGTCGTTGGCGAGCACCAGGGGATAACGCTTGGTGATGTTGCGTAGCTCGAGGGCCTTTGCCATGGCATAGATAATACCGAAACGTTGTGCGGTGGGGGCTGACGCCGGGTGCTGGGCGTGGGTCGTACGTCCTACGTCGTACGCCAAACGCAAAACGCCAAACGCAAGACGCAAGACGCGAAACGCGGGACGCCCTTTGTTTACCCCCCTTAGCAAGGGGGGCTGGGGGGATAAACCCTCCCCGCCTGCGGGGTGGGGTTCACCACGAGCCACTAGCTTCCCGCTTACCGCTGACGGCTGAAAGCTGACCGTTGACGGCTTACCGCTTCCAACGCTGCTTCACTCCATCAACCCGGCGTCGATCATGCGGAGGTAGGAGAAGAAGAGGTTGGACTGGTCGTCGAAGTTCTGCAGGAACTTCACTACCGTCTCGCGGGTGACGCCGGTGAGCTCGAGGTCGGTCTCGAGCAGGGGGTCGCCGTCGTCGTCGAGGTAGCACTTGCTGAAGCGGTAGCGCTTGTTCCACTGGTTCATGTGCTTGAGCTCGATCTTGGTGAAGCCGGAGAAGCCCGCGCGGAGCTGGAGGCTGCGCAGGGGGTCGTCGCCGTAGGTGATGAGGCGGGCCTTGAGCCCGCTGGAGTAGGTGATGCTGAAGAGGTCTTCTTCGACCCGTTCGACCTGGATGCCGGGGAGCTCGAGCAGAAGCCGGAGGGTTTCGGCGTTGAGGGAGAGGACTTCGCTTTCCACCGCCCCATCCTACTGTGGCGCGGCACAATTTGCTGCCGCCCCTGAGCGGCGCTTACTTGAGGTACACCCGGCGCTCGGCCTCGATGGCCCGTTGGATCTCCTGGATCTCCTTGAGCAGCTCGACGCTGGGGCTGGTCTTGAGCTCCTGCTTGAGCTTGTCGAGGCGCATCTCGTAGTACACCTCGCGCAGGCGGGCCATGCTGGTCTGGAGGGTGTGCTCGAGGTCCTGCGGGGCCTCCTCGGGTCGCTTCATCAGCGCGTCGAAGAGGCGGTCGCCCTCGCCGCGCTCCTGGAAGTGCCGGATCACGCGGGCCTTGTTCTTCCCCTCCTTGACCGCCAGCATGAAGTCGGCGAGCAGGCTGCCCTCGGGGGGCCAGGTGTGGTCCTCGACGTACTGGCACCAGTTGCTGAACTCGGCGTCGGGGGCGGAGTAGAGCAGCGAGATCACGTCCAGCTCGCGCAGCAGGCGCTTCTCGGAGAGGTCGGGGCGGGAGAGCCCGAGCGAGGTGGTGGGGTTGGGGGCGCGGCGCGCGGCCGGGGCGCGGCCGGCGCGGCTGCGGATGTAGTCGTCGATGGCGCGCAGCTCGAGGTGCAGCCGGCTCATCAGCACCTGCTTGAGCGCGGTCACCACCTTGTCGAGCGGGTCGGGGGAGACCAGGCGCGGCAGCAGGGCGTCGAGCACCTGCTGCTTGCCCTGGGGGGTCTGCAGGTTGACGCCCTTGGCGGCCACCTGGAAGCGGAACTCCACCTCGGGGAGGGCGTTGTGCAGGGCCAGGGCGTAGCGCTGGGCGCCGTCGGGGGCGAGCAGCAGGTCGCCGGGGTCCTTGCCCCCCTCCAGCGCCACCGAGTGCACCAGGAAGCTCTTGACGACGTCGAGCTCGAGGCTCTGCAGCGTGGCCTTGCGCCCGGCCTCGTCGGCGTCGAAGGAGAGGTAGAGGTCGCGCACCTCCAGCCGCTTGAGCAGGTGCGCCTGCTCGCTCGAGAGGCTGCTGCCCAGCACCGCCACCGTCTCGGGGAAGCCCAGCTGGTGCAGCGCGATGGCGTCGAAGAGCCCCTCCACCACCACCGCGCGGGCCTTGTCGCGGATGGCCTGGCGGGCCTGGGGGTAGGCGTAGAGCAGCAGGCTTTTCTTGAAGAGGCTGGTCTCGGGGGAGTTGAGGTACTTCGGGCTGTCCTCGGGGGCGAGGGCGCGGGCGGTGAAGGCCACCACGCGGCCCAGGCTGTCGAGGATGGGGAAGGTGACGCGGTTGCGGAAGCGGTCGAAGAAGCGCCCGTCGCGCTCGGCCAGCACCCCGGCCTGGTTGGCCTCCTCCGGGCTGACGCCCTTGTTCTGCAGGTAGCGCAACAGCCCGTCCCAGCCCGGCGGGGCGTAGCCCAGCCCGAACTTCTCGACGGACTCCTCGCTCAGGCCGCGCTTCTTGAGGTAGTCCAGGCCCGCCCCCACCAGGTGCGAGCGGAAGTACTCCTGGGCGAGGGTGAGCACCTCGTAGAGCTCGCGCTTCTTGCCCTGCGCCCGGAACTCGGGCAGCTCGACGCCGGTCTCGCGGGCGAGGCGCTCGAGGGCCTCGCGGAACTCCAGCCCCTCGACGCGCTGCAAGAAGGCGAAGAGGTCGCCCCCGGCCTTGCAGCCGAAGCAGTAGAACAGCCCCTTGGCTTCATCGACCTGGAAGGAGGGGGTCTTCTCGGGGTGGAAGGGGCACAGCCCCTTGTGCCGCCCCTTGCCCGCCGGCTTGAGCGCCACGTAACGGCCCACCAGCTCGGCGATGGGGAGCCGAGACCGGATCTGTTCGACCGCTTGGGCGCTGTTAAAGTCCATAGGGCGATCCTGAAGGGATCAACACGGGGCGGCGGCGGTGTGGCTTTAGCTTACCCCACCGCGTGGCGTTAGACCTTTATGTTACCCCAAAGCGGCCCCTTCAAGACGGTGAGGACGCGGCGAGGCCGCTGTCCCAGAAGTGCTTGAGCCACTCGCCCAGGATGCCGTAGCCCTCCACCGCGCGCAGGGGCGAGGCGGGCACGCTCTCGCCCAGGCGGCGCAGCAGCGCGGCGCGCCAGGCGTGGGAGAAGGCGTTGGAGGGCTGGAATTGCAGCAGGTGCAGCACCTCGCGGCCCTGCTCGAGCTCCAGTTGCACCCGCAGCAGCCGGGCCAGCTCGTGCATGGCAACGAAGCCGGTCTTGCCGGTGTGGTTCATGAGGTACTGGGCCAGGTGGCGCGCGCGGGTGGGGTTGCGCTCGCTGTGGTACAGGCCCAGCACCAGCAGGCTGCGGTGGTAGACCCAGGGGTTGGGGTGGCGCCGGGCCGCGACCAGCGCGGCCTTGAGGGCCTTGCGGGGGTCGAAGCCCAGGTGCCAGGCCCGCGTGCCCAAAGCCAGTTGGATCAGGCCCTGGGTGTCGGGGTGGTCGTCGTAGCGCAGGCCCTGGGCGAGGCGCTCGAGCGCGCGGGTGTGGGCGTCGCCGGGGGCCAGGGCGTGGGCCAGGGCCAGGTGGGCCGCGAGCCAGCCGTCGGCGAGCTCGCCGCAGGCCCGCTCGCCCCACTGCACCGCCTCCTGCAGGTAGCCGGTCTCGAGCAGGTAGCGCAGCCGCACCGCGTAGGCCTTGGCCTTGGCGGCGGGGGGGACGTTGGGGAGGTAGCGGGCCATGAGCTCGAGGGTGGCGTAGGTGGGGCGGTAGAGGGCGGCGTCCATCTGCAGGGCGGCCAGCTCGCACAGGCCCTCGAGCTGGAGGGCGGCAGGCAGGTCGGGGTTGGGGGTGCGCTCCTGCAGCGCCCCCAGCGCCTCGCCGGGGCGGTAGCAGCGCCACAGGGCCTGGGCGAGCTCGAGCCGCCCCAGCGCCTCGCGGTAGGGGGCGGGCTCGCCGGCCTCGAGGTAGGCCTGGAGCCAGGGGACGGCCTCGGCGTAGCTCTGCTGGCGCAGCGCGGCCTGCCCCAGGCGCAAGTAGGCCAGGGGTTGGAGGTTCTGGGGGAGCTCGGGGGGGATGGACTGCGCCTCCTGGGGCAGCAGGCGGGCCCGGGCCAGCAGGGCGCGCGGCTCCTCGCAGGCGGCGGGGAAGATCGCCAGGGCTTCCTCGAGCATCCCGCGCTCGAAGAAGGCCTCGGCGCGCAGGGCCTCGGCGAGGGGGTTGAGGGGGGCGTGGGGGCTGAGCATCTCGCTGGCCTCGGCGAAGCGGCCCAGGCTCAGCAGGCGCTCGGCCATCTCGAGCGCGGTGGTGGCCTGCAGGTTGCCCTCGGCCAGGCGCAGCGCCTCGCGGTAGGCCCCGAAGGCCCGGTCGTACTGCATCTCGGCCCAGGCCCGCTGGGCGGCCAGCCGCCAGAAGCGGAAGGCCGAGAGGCTGTCGCCGGCGGCCTCGAGGTGCCGCGCGCTCTCGAAGAGGCGGCCCTTCTGCTGGTACCAGCGGGCGGCCTGGAGGTGCCAGTCCTTGGCCTGCTGGGCGCTGACGTGCCCCAGCACCGCCTCGCGCAGGAAGGGCACGACGAACTCCAGCCCCTGCTCGCCCATCTCCACGAAGCCCTCGGCCTCCAGGCGCGAGAGGTCGATGTCGTCGCCCAGCACGAAGCGCACCAGTTCGTTGGGGGTGCCGTCGCCCAGCACCGCCACGGTGTGCAGGGCCTGCCGCACCAGGCGGGGCAGGCTGTCGAGGCGGGGCTGGTAGAAGGGGG
>NZ_QXDL01000097.1:0-15042 GCF_003574345.1 Calidithermus terrae | reverse complement strand
CACCCCGTCCCTCCCCGCACGCGGGGAGGGTTTATCCCCCCCAGCCCCCCTTGCTAAGGGGGGAGCGAGGCGTCTTGCGTCTTGCGTTCGGCGTACGGCGTACGACGTAGGACGTACGACGCCCGACCCGCGCCCGGCCCCCGGCTATTGACTATCGACCACCGACCACCCACATGCACTAAGCTATCCCCATGCCGCACCCTTTCGACGAACTGAACCTCGAGGAAGTAAAAGGCTCCCACTCGGTGAAGTGGAGCCTTTTTCCTGAAGACGTGCTGCCCCTCTGGGTGGCCGACATGGATTACCCCGTCGCCGAGCCCATCTTGGAGGCCGTCCGGGAGAGGCTCTCCCGGCGCATCGGCTACCCGCAGGGCGCGGGCGACCCCGAATTGCTCGAGGCGATCATCGCCAAGCAGGAGCGGCTGGGGCTGAAGGGCCTGCAGCCCGAGAACCTGTGGCTCACCAGCAGCGTGGTGCCGGGCATCTGCGCCAGCGTCCTGGCGCTGAGCAGCCCGGGCGACGAGGCGATCACGCAGGTGCCGGTCTATCACCCCTTCCTGATCGCGCTGAAGGAGTTCAACCGCGTCACCCGGGCCAACCCCATGCAGCCGGGGGAGACCCGCTGGGAGATCGACTTCGAGCAGCTCGAGTCCCTCGTCACCCCGGGCACCCGGATGCTGATGCTGTGCAACCCGCAGAACCCCACCGGGCGCGTGTTCACCCGGGCCGAGCTGGAGAGGCTGGCCGAGTTCGCGCTCCGGCACCGCCTGTGGGTCATGGTCGATGAGCTGTGGTCCGACCTGATCTACGAGGGGCCGCACGTCCCCTTCGCCTCGCTCTCGGAGGAGGTCGCCCAGCGCACCGTCACGCTCACCGGCCCCTGCAAGGCCTTCAACACCGCCGGGCTGGGGGGCGGGGTCGCCATCAGCCACAACAAGGAGATCCTGGCCCGCATGCAGAAGGTCAGCCTGGGCATCGGCGGCCACCCCAACGTGCTCTCGATGGCCGCCTGGCTCGGCGCCCTGCGGCACGGCCAGCCCTGGCTCGAGCAGACTCTGGCCTACCTCAAGGCCAACCGCGACTTCCTGACCCGCTTCCTCGCCGAGCGCCTCCCCGAGGTGCGCTACACCCCGCCCGAGGCCACCTACCTCGCCTGGCTCGACTTCCGGGCGCTGGGCCTCGAGGACCCCCACGCCTTCGCGCTCGAGCACGCCAAGGTGGGCCTCAACGACGGCGCGATCTTCGGGGAGGGCTTCAAAGGCTACCTGCGGCTCAACTTCGCCACCAGCCGCCCGCTGTTGCAGGAGGCGCTCGAGCGCCTGGCGTCGGCGCTGAAGGGGTCGGTGGTCGATAGCTGATAGCCGATAGCCGAACGCAGGATGCGGGTCGTACGTCCTACGTCGTACGCAAGACGCAAGACGCGAAACGCAAGACGCAAAACGCGTGTCCTCCGTCGTACGCCTCGGCCCTGGACCCTCGGCCCTTGGCGTTCAGCGTTCATCGCCCTCCAAGCCCTTGACCCAGAACACCATCGGCTTGGGGCTATCCTGGGCCTCGTCCAGGTCCTGCCAGCTGAAGTGGGCGAGGAGGTCGGGGCGTTTGCGGTAGCCCTGGCGTTCCCAGAAGGCGTCGAGCGGGCGGTAGTCGGGGGGGCGGAGGGGGTGGTTTTCGGGGCGCACCACCGCGCAGAAGGTGGTGTTGGCGTAGCCCAGCGCCCTGGCCCGCGCCTCGCGCTGCTTGAAGAACTCCGCCCCTAGGCCCCGGCCCCGGTAGTCGCGCTCGAGCACGCTCTCGCCGAAGTAGTACCACGCGGCGGGCTCGAGGCCGGCCTTTTGGAAAGGCTCCTGGAACTCGGCCTCGGCCTGGGCCAAGGGGAGGGCGGTGGAAGCCCCCACCACCCGGCCCGCGTCCTGCACGACGACGAGGGCGCTCTCGGGGAGGCGGAGGAACTTCTCGAGGTAGCGCCGCTCGTACTCGAGGCTCCCCGCGTAGAGGTAGGGGAACTCGCGGAACACCTCGATGCGCAGCCGGGCCAGCTCGGGGATGAATCCTTCGGCCTCGCTCCCGCTCAAAACCTGAACCTTTAGCATCGGAACTCCTGGGCCTGCGGGCATGCTGGGGTGGAATTGCTCCGGCAAGCGTGCTACTGTCGGAGCATGAGAATATTATCCCGCGACGTGCTTATCGGCTGTGGCCTGTTGCTGCTTTCCGCGTGCGCGCCCTCGTCGGTCACCCCGGCGCCGGGCGGGCCGGGGTACGGGCCCGCGATCCCGGCCTTCCTGCCGACCTCGGCCTCGGCGCGGGTGTCCAAGCCCGAGGGGACGGCCCTGGGCCTCAAGCTCGACTCGGTCGGGCTGGGCTTCGAGGTCACCGACGGCCCCTTCGGCTTCGAGCTCAAGGTGCCGCCGCGCTCGGGGGTGTTCGCCCGCGGCTCGTTCGTGCAGGGCAACCTGGCCGCCTCGCTGAGCCTGGGCTGGGATACCTACGGCGAGTACGGCGGCTACCCCGACTACCGCTACCGGGTCTACAACCGCGGCGGCCTCGGCCTCGACGCGGGCTATTTCTTCCCCATCCCCCTGGAGTCGGGGCAGGGCTACGTCGGGCCGCGCCTGTACACCTACTTCCTCTGCGAGAGCGTGGACAACAGCCCCCTCGAGTGCGTCGGCCCCCGCTTCAACCCCGGCGCGACCATCGGCGTCAACCTCCGCTTCGGCGACCGCTTCAGCGTCTCGCCGGAGATCTCCGTCTTCCTGCTCCCGCCCGACGAGTACTTCGTGAGCCCCAGGGGCACCACGCTGTTCAGCCTCTCGCTCTCCTACCGCTTCTGAGAGGGGTTGTCCTCAGGCTGTGGCGGCGCTCACGCGACCTGCCGGAGCCAGTCGTGGAGGTTGTAGTGGTTGGAGACGCGGGCGATCTTGCCGCCCCGGATTTCGAAGAAGGCCCCCACCCGCAGGGTGTACCTCTGGCCGCGGGCCGGGGGCAGGCTGCCGTCGGTCTGGAGGTACTCCCCCTCGAGCATGAACTCCGCGGCGGCGCGGCGCCCGTCGGCGCTGACCATGACGGCGAGGTCGTAGACCCGCTCGCGGTAGCAGCGGTTCATGCGCTCGAGGAAGGCCCGGAAGGCCTCCTTGCCCCGCTCGGCGGGCCCCTGGCTGATCTCGTGGAGCACGTCGTCGCTCAGGAGCTGGAGGAAGCCCTCGACGTCGCGGGCGTTGAAGCGGTCGTAGTACACGCGCAAGAGCGTTTCGGCGGGGGTGGCGTTCACGGGACCAGTTTATCTGGGCCAAACGCCCCGGCTCCCGTATCCTGAGGGGCGAGGGAGGAAAATCATGCTAACGCTGATCGGAATTGCCCTACTGGTGCTCGGCATCGTCCTGCTGGTCCAGCCGGGGCGGCGCAGCCTGGGGGGCTTAGTAGCCATCATCGGCCTGGGAATCGCGGTGCTGTCGCAGAGCTTCGTGGTGATCCCCGCCGGGCACGTGGGCGTGGTGTTCAACGTCTTCGGCGGGGTGCAGCCCACGCCGCTGGGCGAGGGATTCCGCATCGTGCTCCCCGGCATTCAGAACGTGGTCCTCTACGACGCGCGCCTGAAGGAGGTGACGCTGGCGGTGCCCACCCCGGGCACGCGGCAGCCCGGCCCCAGCGAGGAGGCCATCACCGCCCGCAGCAAGGAGGGCCTGGAGATCGGGGTGGACGTGACGGTGCAGTACCGCATCAAGCGTGGCGAGGCCGCCCAACTGCACCGCAACGTGGGGCCGGGCTACGTCGATACCCTGGTGGTGCCCCAGATCCGCAGCAAGGTGCGCGACGCGGTGGGCCTGTTCAACGCCGCCGACCTCATCAGCACCCAGCGCACCCAGCTCGAGGCCGCCGTCACGCGCGAGCTCTCCGAGGACCTGAACGCCCAGCACGTCGAGCTGATCTCGGTGCTGCTGCGCCGCATCGACATCCCGCAGTCGGTCGCCAAGGTCATCGAGGAGAAGCAGACCGCCGAGCAGCAGGTCCAGGTCGCGGAGAACCGCCGCCGCCAGGCCGAGATCGACGCCCAGCGCGCGGTGGTGCAGGCCAAGGGCGAGCGCGACGCCGCCATCCTCAAGGCCGAGGGCGAGGCCCGGGCCATCCAGTTGCGCGGCGAGGCCCTGCGCCGCTCGCCCGAGGTCATCCAGCTCACCGTGGCCGAGAAGCTCTCGCCCGGCATCAACACCGTGCTGCTGCCCTCGGACGGCAACTTCCTCCTCGACCTGCGGAACCTGCAGACGCTCAACCGGACGGCTCCGGCGCGGTGAGGCGGGTTGGCGGCTGATGGCCGGGCGCGGGGCGCGGGGCGTGCGCCCCGCGCCCCGTGTCGTACGTCGTACGCCAAGCGCAAAACGCCAAACGCCAGACGCTTAGACCCTCGACCCTCGACAAACCACGAGCCTACCGCTGGCGGCTTATCGCTTCCTGCTTCCGGCTCACGCGCAATGTGAGGGGGTGTACTTGTGAGTCCTTGGGGCGGAAGCGGTAAACTGGGCACGCAGGTTTCGATCTAAAGCTTCTGGTTGTGCAAGGAGGAATTCCTCATGCTCAGATCTTTCGTTCGCGCTCGAGCGCTGTGGGCGGGTTTGCTGGTTTTCGGGCTGATGAGCGCTCAGGCCCAGGTGACCATCACCTACTGGCAGTACGATTTCAAGAGCAAGATCGAGGCCATTGACGAACTGATCAAGCGTTTCGAGGCGGCTAACCCGGGCATCAAGGTCGTGCACCAGACCTTCCCCTACGACGCCTACCAGCAGAAGGTGGGCTCCTCCATCCCGGCCGGGCAGGGCCCGGACGTGGTCAACCTCTTCTACGGCTGGCTGCCCACCTGGGTCAAAGCCGGCTACCTGGTCCCGCTGCCGGAGAACCTGGTCAGCCCCAAGCAGGTTGACAACGACTTCGTGAGCATGGCCCAGAGCGCCAAGATGGGCGGCAAGTACTACGGCCTGCCCACCGCCGTGCGCAGCCTGGCGCTGTTTTACAACAAGGACCTTTTCCAGCAGGCCGGGATCAGCAAGCCGCCCAAGACCTGGGCCGAATTTCTAGAGGCCGGCAAGAGGCTCACCGTCAAGCAGGGCGACCGCTACACCCAGATCGGCTACGGCATCTCGCCCGACGGGCAGGACCACCACCTCGTGCGCGAGGTGCTGATGCGCCAGATGGGCGGGCGCCCCTACTCCGACGACGGGCGCAAGGTGCTCTTCGGCGGGGCCGAGGGGCTCAAGGCCTTCACCGCCTACACCGACTGGGTCAAGAAGCACGGCATCGGCATCCCCAGCTTCTTCCCCGGCAACAACGGCTACCGCGACGGCTTCATCGCCGGCAAGATCGGCATGATCATCGACGGCTCCTTCGCCGTCGGCACCATCCGCAGCGGGGCCAAGTTCAACTGGGGCGTGGCCGAGCTGCCGGTGGAGAAGGTCGGGGGGCGCAAGGCCAACTTCGGCTCCTTCTGGCTCCACGGCATCACCCCCCTCGCCAAGGGGCCCAAGCTCGAGGCCAGCGTCAAGTTCCTCAACTTCATCACCTCGGCGGAGGCGCAGCGCTACTGGCTCGAGAAGGTGGGCGAGCTCCCCGCCCGCAAAGACCTCATCAAAGACCCCAAGCTCTCGCTCGACCCCGTCTACGGGCCCTTCATCCTCAGCCTCTCCTACGCCAAGGCCACCCCCTTCGTGGACGAGGCCGCCCAGCGCACGGTGATCGTCAACGCCATCAACCGGGTGCTCTTGCAGAACATGGACCCCGCGCAGTCGTGGAAGATCGCGGTGGAGGAGGAGCAGAAGATCCTCGACAGCTTCTACAAGTAGCGGGGGCAGGGCTCAGGGGGCCGGGGTTTGGGTAGGGTTCTTTCCCGCCACCCTCTCCCCGTCCCCCTGAACCTGCCTCTCACGCGCCCTGAAGCCCCCTTATGAAGCGATCCCGGCTCAGCCTGGCTACCCGTGAAGCCCTGTGGGCTTATGCCTTTTTGCTCATCCCGCTGGCCTTCTTCCTCTTCATCCGCATCTGGCCCGCGTTCCAGGCGCTGTGGCTTTCGCTGTACGACTGGAACGCCGACCCCAGCAAGCGGGCCTTCGTGGGGCTCGAGCACTACGCCCAGATGGCCCAGGACCCCCTCATCGCCCGCTCGCTGCGCAACACCCTGCTCTACACCCTCATCGGGGTGCCCGCCCAGTTGGTGCTGGGGCTGGGCATCGCCCTGCTGCTCAACGCCGTGACCCGCGAGCGGCTGCGCGACGTGTTCCGCGCCATCTACTTCGCGCCCTACGTGACCCCGGCGGTGGCGGTGGCCTGGGTGTTCAGCTGGATGCTCTCGGCCAACTTCGGCGTCGTCAACGAGCTGCTGCGGGCCGTCGGGCTCCCCGCGCAGGACTTCCTGCGCAACCCCAGCCTGGCGCTGCCCACCGTGACGGCGGTGGTGGTCTGGCAGAACCTGGGCTTCCAGGTGGTGCTCTTCCTGGCCGGCCTGCAGAACATCCCCCGCGACTACTACGAGGCCGCCCGCATCGACGGGGCCGACGGGCGGCAGCTTTTCCGCCACATCACGCTGCCGCTGCTGAACCCGGTGACGGTCTTCTCGGCGGTGATCGGCACCATCGCCTTCCTGCAGCTTTTCACCCAGGTCGTCAACCTCAGCTTCACCGACCAGGGCGGCCCCCTCCACAGCACGCTGACGGTGGCGCTGTACATCTACCAGGTGGCCTTCGGGCGCTTCGACCTAGGCTACGCCGCGGCCATCACGGTGCTGCTGTTCGCGATCATCCTGCTCATCACCCTGGTCCAACTGCGGCTGCTGTCGCGGCGGGTGGAGTACTGATGCTTGATGCCGAACGCCCAACGCCCAACGCCCAACGCCCGACGCCAACCCGGCAGGCGGCCAGGTAGGGGAGGGGAAAGGGCCGGCACAGGGTATCCGAGATGAATAAACGCCTTTCCTCCTTCTCCGTCTACACCCTGCTGACGCTGGGTGCTCTGGCGATGGTCTTCCCCTTCGTCTGGATGGTGCTGACCTCGCTCAAGAGCTTCCAGGAGCTCTTCGACCTGCGCTGGCTGCCCCAGGAGCCGACGCTCGAGAACTACCGCGAGGTGCTCTTCGGCACCCAGTTCCCCCGCTGGTTCCTCAACAGCCTGGTCGTGGCGGGCGTCACCACCGTCTCGGTGCTGTTCTTCGACAGCCTGGTGGGCTACACCCTGGCTAAGCTGCGCTTCCCCGGAAAGAACCTGATCTTCGTGCTGATCCTGGCTACGCTGATGGTGCCCACCGAGATGCTCATCATCCCCTGGTACGTCATGAGCGTGGACTACGGCTGGGTCAACACCTTCTGGGGCGTCCTGTTCCCCGGCCTCATCAGCGCCTTCGGCGTCTTCCTCATGCGCCAGTTCTTCGAGTCGCTGCCCAGCGACCTGCTCGACGCGGGCCGCATCGACGGCCTGAGCGAGTTCGGGGTGTTCTGGCGGGTGGCCTTCCCGCTGGTGCGCCCGGCGCTGGCGGCGCTGGGCATCTTCACCTTTTTGGGCAACTGGAACGCCTTCTTGTGGCCGCTGGTGATCATCCAGACCCCCGAGATGCGCACCCTGCCCGTGGGGGTCGCGCTCTTCTCGGGCGAGGCGGGCACCGCCTGGCACCTGATCATGGCGGCGAGCAGCCTCGCGGTGATCCCGGTGCTCATCGTGTTCTTCGTCTTCCAGCGCCAGATCATCGAGGGCGTGGTGCTCACCGGGGTCAAGGGGTAATTCGCGGATAGCCCATAGCCGATAGCCGATAGCTACTGAACGGTTAAGTTCCTTAGCTATCGACTATCGACTACCCCCCACCTACCTCACCAGCTCGATCTCGAACAGGTACGGCCACAGCTTGCCCGTCACGAAGAGGCGCTGGCCCTGTGCGTCGTAGGCGATGCCGTTGAGCACGTCGGCCTTGGTGATGAGCATGGTCAGCTTGGTGAGGTCGATCCAGGCCTCCACGTGCCCGTCCTTGGGGTCAATGATGGCGATGCGGTTGGTCTGCCAGACGTTGGCGTAGACGAAGCCTTGGACGTACTCGAGCTCGTTCAGCCGCGTCACCGGCTCGCCCCCCGCCGTCACCTTGACGGTACGGACGGGCTTGAGCGTCTTGGGGTCGAGGAAGAACAGCCGGTCGGTGCCGTCGCTCATGATGAGCTGGTTGCCGTCGTGGGTCAGGCCCCAGCCCTCGGTGGCGTAGGAGAAGGTGCCGGTCTGCTTGAAGGTGGCGAGGTCGTAGATAAAGCCCTTCTTGCTCGTCCAGGTGAGCTGGTAGATCTTGCCGTCGAAGAGGGTGATGCCCTCGCCGAAGTGCTCGGCGGCGAGGGGCTGGCGCTGGAGCACCTTGCCGGTCTGAAGCTCGACCTTGCGGATCTCCGAGCGCCCGTTGAGCCCGGTGCCCTCGTAGAGGAAGCCGTTGTGGTAGACGAGCCCCTGGGTGAAGGCGGCGGGGTCGTGGGGGTACATCTTGACCAGCTTGAAGCCGTAGACGGGGACCGAGCCGTTGCCCTCGTGGGCCGTGACGGAGGCCAGGCCGAGCAGCAGGGCGAGGGCGGGGAGCAGGAACAGGCGGCGCATGGTCATAGCATAGGGGCCAAGGATGAACGCAGGCTTTGCTGGACGGCTTCGACGCTCTGGGTGGCGTCCAGGACGACGAAGCGACCGGGCTCGAGGCGGGCGAGCTCGAGGTAGCCCTCCCGCAGGCGGCGGTGGAACTCTAAGGGCTCGCGCTCGAGGCGGTCGCGGCCGTCGAAGCGCCGCAGCCCCATCTCGGGCGGCAGGTCGAGCAGAAAGGTGCGGTGGGGCTTGAGCCCGCCCGTCGCGCCCTCGGCCACCGCCCGCAGCCAGCCCAGCGGCAGCCCGCGCCCGTAGCCCTGGTAGGCCAGCGAGGAGTCGAGGTAGCGGTCGCACAGCACCACCTCGCCGCGCTCGAGGGCCGGGCGCAGCACCGTGCGCACGTGCTCGGCGCGGTCGGCGGAGTAGAGCAGGTACTCGGCCTCGGGGGTCATGTCGTGGTGGTGCAGCAGCAGCCGGCGGATCTCGGCCCCCACCGCGCCGCCGTCGCCGGGCTCGCGGGTGGTGAGCACCGCGCGGCCCTGCTCACGCAGCCACCCCGCCAGCAGCCGCACCTGCGTGCTCTTGCCCGCACCTTCGGGCCCCTCGAAGGTGATGAACAGCCCCGCCATTCAAAGCCCCGTGGGGTGCTCGAGGAAGACCCAGGGCAGCCCGAACTCGCGCTCGAGGCGCTCGGCCAGGGCCTTCACGCCGAAGGTCTCGGTGTCGTAGTGCCCGGCGTAGATGGCGTTCATGCCCAGCTCGAAGGTGGGGTGGAAGTTCTGGTGCTTGGGCTCGCCGGTGATGAGCAGCTCGGCCCCGGCGGCCCTGGCCTCGGCCACGTAGTCGGAGGCCGAGCCCGACACCACCGCCACCCGCGTGACCTCGTTGGGGCCGCCCTGGTGGATGAGGCACTGCATCCCGGTCATCTGGCCCAGCCGGTCGCCGATCTCGGAGAGGGTGTGCGCCCGGAAGAGCGTGCCGATGAACCCGGCGGCGAAGGGCTCGAGGCCCTGCAGCCCCAGAGCCTGCGCGATCACCGCGTTGTTGCCCACCTCGGGGTGGACGTCGAGCGGCAGGTGCGAGGCGTAGAGGCTGATGCCGCCCTGGAAGAGGGCCTCGAGGCGCCGCTTGTGAATCCCCACCACCGGCGTCGCCCCGCCCCAGAACAGCCCGTGGTGCACGATCATGAAGTCCACGCCCTGCTCGCGGGCCTGCTCGATGGTGGACTGCGCGGCGTCCACCGCCGCCCCCACCTTCGTCACCCGCTCGGCCCCCTCCACCTGCAGCCCGTTGAGCGAGGGGTCGCGCATCTGCCGTGTGATCTCCTGGGTCTTGAGGAATTCGTCCAGCCAGCGGACGAGGGTGTCGCGGTGCATGGGTATAAGTCTACTGCTGAACGACGGGCGCTTAGCGCGGGTCGTGCGTCGTACGTCCTACGCCGTACGCGAGACGCAAGACGCAAAACGCCCTTTCTTTACCCCCCTTAACAAGGGGGGCCAGGGGGGATAAACCCTCCCCGCGCGCGGGGAGGGACGGGGAGGGGCCCACCACAGGCCACACGCCTCCCTTCACCCGTCTCCCTGAACCCGATGCCCGCGCAGGGCGGCCTGCACCTCCTCCACCTCGTTCCAGGGGATCGCCTCGGTGCCGCGCTCGAGCGTGCGCTCGTGGCCCTTGCCCGAGAAGAGGACGGTGTCGCCGGGGCGGGCGGTCTCGACGGCGTAGCGGATGGCCTCGCGCCGGTCGCCGAGGCAGACGTGGCGGCGGGGGTCGCCGTGGGCCTGGGCCATGGTTTGCAGGATGGCCTCGAGGCTCTCGGTGCGGTGGTCTTCCTCGGTGAAGACGGCGAAGTCGGCGAGCTCGGCGGCGACCTGGCCGATGCCGGTGCGGCGGCTGGGGTCCTGGTTGCCGGCCGCGCCGATCACCACGACCAGGCGGCCGCGGGTGGTGGGGCGCAGGGTCTTTAGCGCGGCCCGCAGGCTGGCGCCGGTGTGGGCGAAGTCCACGATGGCCCGGAAGGGCTCGGCCTGCAGGAGCTGCATGCGGCCCGGGACGCCGGGGAAGCTGGCGAGGCCCTGCTGGAGCTCCTCGACCAACAGGCCCAGCCGGGCGGCGGCGGCCATTGCCGCCAGGGCGTTGTCGGCGTTGAAGCGGCCGACCATGGGGAGCTCGACCCCGAAGGCGCCGACGGGGGAGCGCACCTCGAACTCGAGCCCCCCCGCGTGCTCGCGCAGCTTCCCGACGCGCCAGTCTCCGGCCGCGCCGTAGCTCCAGGTGCCGGGCTCGCCGGCCAGGGCGCGCGTCCAGGGGTTGTCGGCGTTGACCACGCGCCAGCGGGAGCGCTCCAGCAGCTTCTTCTTCTCGGCGAAGTAGTTCTCCATGCTGCCGTGGAGGTCGAGGTGGTCCTCGAAGAGGTTGGTGAAGATGCCCACCGCGTACTCCAGCCCGCGCACCCGCTCGAGCTGCAGCGCGTGGCTGGAGACCTCGAGCACCGCCCGCCGGCAACCCGCCTCCACGAAACGCCGCAGCATCTCCTGCACCTGCGGGGCCTCGGGGGTGGTGAAGTGGCCGGGGAGGAACAGCTCTTCCGCGCCGATCCTGACGCCCACCGTCGAGAGCCGCCCCACCGGGGGCCGCGCCGACTGGAGCAGGTGGTGCAGCAGCACGGCCACGGTGGTCTTGCCCTTCGATCCCGTCACCCCGGCGAGCTCGAGCCGCCGCGCGGGGTAGCCCCAGAAGGCCGCGGCTAAGTCGGCCAGGGCGGCCCGGTCGTCGTCCACCTTGCAGTAGGGGACGGGCAGAACCAGCTCCCGGGTGCCCACCACCCCTACGGCGCCGCGCTCGAGCGCCTGCGGGATGAAGTCGTGGCCGTCGAGGGGCGGGCGGCTCCTGAGGGGGACGCCCCGCACCGCCACGAACACGAAGCCGGGCTCCACCTGCCTCGAGTCGTGGGTCACCCCCCGCACCGGCAGGGCAGGGGCTTCGCGGCCGAGCAGGGCGAAGAGGTCGCGCAGCGTGGTCACGCCCGCATTCTATCGGCGGCTCGAGGCGGAGGGCCCTTCCCACCGAACGGTGGATGCCGTTCCAGCTCGAGAACGACCACCGTTCGCCCAATGCCGGGCGGGGGGTGCGGCCGGGTAGGCTCAGGAAACCAATCTCCGAGCAGGCCCAAGAAGGAGGCTACCGACCCTGCCCGACCCTACAGCAACGGCCCGCAGGCCTTCTCCGCGTCAGGGAGCCGGACCCCGGTTTCCCTCAGCCAAGCCTCAGGAAATAATCAACATATCTATTTACAAAATCACGATTAAAGACTAAACTGGGGAGCAAGGAGGCGATGACCAAATGCAAAACAGCATCATCGATACCATCGGCTTCCACGCCGGAGAAATCATCCTCTACCCGGGCAAGCCTGGCCCCAAGGACAAGCTCTACCGGGTTCGCGAGGGGTTGGTGCGCCTCCAGAGCGTGGACGAAGAGGGCAACGCCCTGACGCTGCGCTTCGCCCGCCCGGGGGAATACTTCGGCGAGGAAGTGCTCTCCGGTGACGAACGCACCTACTTCGCGGAGGCGGTGACCCGCACCCGCGTGGACATCGTCTCGCCCGAGGAACTCACCCCCGAGGAGACCGTCAAGCTCGCCCGTCACCTCGTCAACGCGCTCACCCAGACCTACCGCACCATCCAGCGCCTGTCGGGCCAGCGCCTGAAGAACCGCATCGCCGCCACCCTGCTCGAGCTCTCCAACACCCCCATCGCCTTCCGCGAGAGCAGCGGCCGCGTGGGCGTGCGCGCCACCCACGACGAGATCGCCTCGGCCGTCGGCTCGGTGCGCGAGACCGTGACCAAGGTCATCGGCGAGCTCTCGCGCGAGGGCTACATCAAGTCCGGCTACGGCAAGCTGGTGCTCGAGAACATCCGCGGCCTCGAGGACCTCGCCCAGCAGGCTGCATAAACTCTCAGCATCCCGGAATAAAGGACGGCCTTTGAGCCGTCCTTTATTCGTGGAGGGGGAGCGGCGCCGGAAGGGTTTGCATTCCCGGCATGCCGGGCGGTACACTGGCGGCAACAGCCGAGCGGAACCGGGCAGGGCTCACGGTATACCAAAACCGGGGTTCTGTGCTATCTTATTCACCATGTTGCGGACCGACGTGACGGTGATCGGGGCGGGGCCTGCAGGGCTGTTCGCGGCGTTCTACGTGGGGATGCGCGACCTCACGGTGCGTATCCTCGACCCTCTGCCCGAGCCCGGGGGCCAGCTCATGGCGCTGTACCCCGAGAAGTACATCTACGACATCGCCGGCTTCCCCAAGATCCTCGCCAAGGACCTGGTGAACAACCTGGTCGAGCAGCTCGAGCCCTTCAAGCCCGTCTACACCCTGGGCGAGCGGGCGGAGAAGCTCGAGGAGGTTGACGGCGACTTCCACATCACCACCTCCAGCGGCAACACCTACGTCACCGGCGCGGTGATCATCGCCGCGGGCGTGGGGGCGTTCGAGCCGCGCAAGGTCGGCTGCGCGGGCGAGGCCGAGTTCACCGGCCGGGGCGTGTACTACGCGGTCAAGAGCAAGGCCGAGTTCGCCGGCAAGCGCGTGCTGATCGTGGGCGGGGGCGACAGCGCCGCCGACTGGACGCTGGGCCTGAAGGACATCGCCGACGTGACGCTGATCCACCGCCGCGAGCAGTTCCGCGCGCACGCCGCCACCGTCAACCAGATGATCGCCGCCGCCGAGGCGGACGAAGTGCGCATCCTCACCCCCTACGAGCTCAAGGAGGTCCGGGGCGACGAGCGGGTGCGCGAGGTGGTGATCTTCAACAACGCCACCAAGGAAGAGACCGTGATGGGCGTGGACGCGGTGGTCATCCTCGCCGGCTACCTCTCCAAGCTGGGCCCCCTGGCGACGTGGGGCCTCGAGATGGAGGGCAACAAGAAGATCAAGGTGCTCGACGGCACCATGCGCACCAGCCGCCCCGGCATCTTCGCCTGCGGCGACGTGGCGAGCTACGCCGGCAAGCTCCCTTTGATCTGCCTGGGCTTCGGCGAAGCCTCCATCGCCGCCAACTACGCCGCCGCCTACGCCCACCCCGAGCTCAAGGTCAACCCCGGCCACTCCTCCGAGCGCGACGAGTCGCCGACCCCGGCCCCGGCGCACTGAAGCGGGAAACGGCGAGCTGACAGCTTTAAGCCGTCAGCCTTCAGCCGTCAGCGTGTGGCCTGTCGAGGGTCAAGGGCCTAGGGCCAAAGCATTTTGCGTCTTGCGTACGACGTAAGACGTATGACGTAGGACACGCGTCTTGCGTACGGCGTAGGACGTACGACCCACACCTGGCGCCCCGCGCCCGGCACCCGGCGTCCGACCAGCCCTCGACCTCCGCCCCCGATCAAGGCACAATAGCAACGTATGCGCACGCGCCGCAGGGCCTTCGTCTACATCACCCGGGAGACGCCGCATGGGAGGCAACTCCTGGTGTTCACCCAGGACGACCCCGCCGCCGGGGTCCAGACCCCGGGCGGGACCATCGAGGCCCACGAGCCGGCGCTCGAGGGCGCCCTACGCGAGGCTTGTGAGGAGACCGGGCTGAGCCGCTTCGGGGAGGCGCGTGAGGTCGCCTTCCAGGTCTTCGACGGGCCCGATGAGGCCGTGGAGTGCCACTACGTGCACCTGCCGCTGGCGGGGACGGCGGGGGAGAGCTGGACCCACGTCGTCAGCAGCGGCACGGACGACAAGGGGATGACCTTCCGCTGCTTCTGGGTCTCGCTCGAGGAGGCCCGCGCCCGGGCGTGGCCGCACATGGTCTACGGGCTCGAGGCGCTGGGGGGCTGAATGTACGCGCTCGGCCAGCAACTGCGCGTGGAGTTCTGGAAGTACCCCGAGGAGCGGCTGCACTACTGGTGGGAGGCCGAGGTGCGCGAGGTGCGCGAGGGCGCGGTGCTGCTGTACATGCCGCCGGGCTTCGAGTTCCACCACGAGAGCAAGCAGCGGGTGCTGCGGGTGGACCACCAGGCCTACGTCGCCTTCTTCGAGGGGCGCTGGTACTCCGGCGGCCCCGACCTCGACCCCCAGGGGCGGGTGCTCGAGTACTACTGGAACGTCCAGACCCCCCCGCGCTTCGAGGTCGGGCTCATCCGGCAGTACGACCTCGAGCTCGACGTGAAGTGCAGGGCCGACCACCGCTGCCAGACCTTCGACCTCGAGGAGTTCGCCGCCAAGGTGAACCGCTACCCCGCCGAGTGGGTCGAGCAAGCCCGGCAGGCCGTCGCCGAGATCGAGCGCCACGTGCAGCAGCGGGAATGGCCCGTCCTACCGCCGGGAGAAGCGGGGGACTGGCTCGAGCGGGTTTGAGGGAGGGCTGATCGCTGACCGCTCATCCCTCAGCCTTCATCCGCCAGCGATAAGCACGTGGCTAGTGGCTCATGGTGAAAAGAACCCCGCCCCGGCCCTCCCCGGCGCCGGGGAAGGAATATCCCCCC
>NZ_QXDL01000096.1:0-15125 GCF_003574345.1 Calidithermus terrae | reverse complement strand
GCCCAGGCCCCGGTGGTGCGGGTGGTGGCCCCCGCCCCCCGCAGCGAGGTAGAGAGCCTGGAGTTCAGCCTCAGCCTGCGCATCCTCAACCCCTCGGGCGCCCCGCTCGACATCGAGGTGCTCGACGCCGGCGGCCAGCCCCTGACCAAGCTCGAGGCCCGCAACATCGCCCCCCAGGCCGCCAGCACCGTCAGCGTGACCGTGCGGCTGCCCCCCGGCACCCCCGAGGGCGTGGTGTTCCTGACGGTGATCGTCACCCCCAAGGGCGGCACCCCCAGCGAGCCCCAGCCCCTGCAGGTCACCTACAAGCCCCGCGCCCAGCCCCAGGCCGCCGCCCGCCGCCTGCGCGTGCTGGCGGTGGGCATCGACCGCTACAGCGACCCGGTGATCCGGCCGCTGCGCTACTCGGCCAAGGACGCCGCCGACTTCACCCGGCTGTTCCAGGCCCAGCAGGGCCGCCTCTACGACGAGGTGGAGGTCCAGCTCTTCACCAACGAGAAGGCCCGCCTCGAGGACGTCAAGTTCGCCCTCGACACCTTCCGCAAGACCTCGAGCAAGAACGACACCACCATCCTCTTCTTCTCCGGCCACGGCTTCAACGACGGCCCCGACTACTACATCCCCATGCACGACTCCAAGTACGACCGCCTCTCGGCCACCGCGCTCCCCCAGCGCGACCTCGAGTTCTTCATGCGCGGGGTGCAGGGCCGCATCATGGTCTTCATCGACACCTGCTACTCGGGCGGCGCCATCGGCGTGCGCGACGTCAAGAGCAGCAGCCCCAACGCCCTGGTCCAAGGCCTCAACGCCAGCGCCGTGGGCGACCGCATGATCATGGCCGCGAGCTCCGGCAGCGAGTTCGCCCTCGAGGACGAGCGCTGGGGCAACGGGGCCTTCACCCTCGCCCTCGTCGAGGCCCTCAGCGGCAAGGCCGCCGACGCGGTGGACTCCAGGGGCGAAGTCACCCCTGCCCGCCTCTTCGACTACGTGGTGCGCCGCGTGCAGCAGCTCACGGACGGCAAGCAGACGCCGCAGCAGCAGTTCTCGGGGACGAGTTTTGCGCTGGTGCGGGTGAGGTGAATGTCGATGGTCGATAGCCGATAGCCTCGTTGAAATCGATCGTCCACTGGGGTTGTGCCCGTCCCGCAGGCCAACTACAGCCCCACGCCCCAGGGGACACCCACTCGACCTGCGGGCCCGTCCCCGGCCGGGGTGTGCGGCTCACAAAACTCCTTTCGTGGATGCTCCGCATTTCAATGCGGAGAGGAAACGAAGGTATCCGTGTAGCGGACGGCGCTGTGCGCCGCTTGGAAAGCCGCTCGCAGAGCGGTGCGGTGTCACCAATGTGATATACTGATTCAAGGTATGTCCCTCCTGTCCGTAAAATGCAAGCTGATACCCGATGCGAGTACAGCCGAGAAGCTCTCCCGCACGGTGGACCAGTTTGCAGGTGCTTGCAACCACGCCTTGCAGGTGGCGCGTCGGGAGAATGCCTGGAACAAGTTCGCTCTTCAGAAGTTGGTGTACCGCGAACTCCGCGAACGCTTCGGCCTCTCGGCCAATCTGGCGGTGCGGGCCATCGCCCGCGTGGGTAAGCGCAAGGGGCACAAGGTGGGCGGGTTCAAGGCCACCTCGGTGGACTACGACCAGCGCATCCTCTCGCTGAACATTGCGGACGAGGTGGTCAGCCTCTCCACGGTGGAGGGGCGGGTGAAGGTGCCGCTGCATATCGCTGGGTATCAGCGCCACCTTTTGCGAACCGCCAAGAGCATCCAGGGCGGGCAGTTGGTCAGGGGGCGGGACTCCTCCTGGTACGTCCACCTGTGGTGCGAGTACGATGACCCGCCTGTCCTTGACCCCCAAGGGATGTTGGGGGTTGACCTGGGCATCGTCAACATCGCCACCGACTCGGATGGCGAGACCTACTCGGGCAAGCACCTCAACTCGGTCAGACACCGCCACCGGAGACTCAGGAAGAAGCTGCAAAAGAAAGGCACCAAGTCGGCCGAGCGTCGCCTGAAGAAGCTTTCGGGCAAGGAGCGGCGCTTCGCCAACGACGTCAACCACCGCATCAGCAAACGCATCGTGGCCAAGGCCCAACGCACCGAGCGCGCGATCGCCCTGGAAGACCTCCAGGGCATCCGCGAGCGGGTACGGCTTCGGCGGCCCCAGAGGGCCACGCTGCACAGCTGGGCGTTTTTCGACCTGGGCCGGAAGCTCCGGTACAAGGCCGAGCGGGCCGGGGTGCCGCTGGTCTGGGTTGACCCAAAGAACACCTCCCGGCAGTGCCCCGCCTGCGGGCACACCGAGCGGGCCAACCGTCCGACGCAGGCGCTGTTCCGTTGCGTAGCCTGCGGGTGCTCTGGGCCTGCGGACTGCTTCGCGGCGGTCAACATTGGCCGCCGGGCTGCTGTCATCCAGCCGAACGCGGGGGTATGAGATGCCATTCATAACTATCGTGCCACCTGCAAGCCCCGGACTTCAGTCCGAGGTAGATGACTCGACAACAATCGCCCGGTAGTCGTTGAGGTTGTTCTGGGTGGGGCCGGTGATCACTAAGCCGCCGTGGGCTTTGAAAAAGCCGTAGGCGTCGTTGTTGGCGAGGTGCTGCTTGGCCTCGAGGCGCGAGCCGCTACCCCCCGTATCGAGCTGCTCCTGGCTCAGCGGACCGGGGTGAATTACCGCCCCCGCCGCCTCGGTGTTCCCGTCGATGCCGTCGGAGTCGCAGGCCATGGCCCACACCCCGCGATCGCCCAGGAAGTAGGCCAGCCACAGCAAAAACTCCTGGTTGCGCCCCCCTTTGCCCGTACCCCTGACCGTCACCCCGGCCTCACCCCCCGAGAGCAGCACCACCGGCGGCTCGACCGGCCGGTGGGTCTCGCGGATGCTCTGCACCATCGCCGCGTGGAAGCGGGCCAGCTCGCGGGCCTCGCCCACGAAGCGGTCGGAGAGGACCAGCACGCGGTAGCCCTGCCCCTCCCAGTAGGCGCGGGCGGCCTCCAGCAGGTGCCGCGCCGCCCCGACGAGGCGGTTCTCCACCCGCCCGAACACGGGGTCGCCGGGCTTGGGCGTCTCGGGCAGCTCGCCGCGTGCGCCGCGCTCGAGGTGCTCCCGGGCCGGGCTCTCGACGCCGTAGCGCTCCAGCACCTCCAGCGCCTCGGCGAAGGTGCTGGGGTCGGGCACGGTGGGCCCGGAGGCGATCACGGAGGGGTCGTCGCCCGGCACGTCGGAGAGGAGCAGGCCGGTGACGCGGGCCCGGGTGGCCGCCGCCAGCCGCCCGCCCTTGAGCCTCGAGAGGTGCTTGCGCACCGCGTTGACCTCGTGGATGTCGGCCCCGGAGGCCAGCAGAGCCCGGCTGAGCGCCTGCTTCTCCTCGCCCGAGACGCCCCAGGGCGCGCTCACCAAAGCGCTCCCGCCGCCCGAGATCAGCACCAGCAGGTGGTCGGTAGGGGAGAGCCGCCCCACGAACTCGAGCACCCGTTCCCCCGCGAGCAGGCTCCTCTTGTCGGGCACCGGGTGGCCCGCCTCGAGCAGCTCGACCCCCGGGAGGCGGGCGCCGGGCTCGAGGTGCCCGTAACGCGTGACGCCCAGGCCCGGCAACTCCCCGTAAGCCTCACTGACGGCCTCGAGCATCGGGAAGGCCGCCTTCCCCAGCGCCAGCACGTGGGTGGGCGGGGCCTCGGGCAGCGCCTGGCGGGTCAGGCGGTAGGGGTGGGTGGCCTCCAGGGCGAAGCGGAAGGACTCGAGCAGCTTCTCGCGCATGAACGGGCCAATTATCCGGCTTTGACAGGAGCAAAAGCCAGCCTTTATAGGCCAGCTTCACGCCTCATCACAAAGCTGAACAAGGCTGGAGCGTAACTCGACGCTGTCGGAAGGGTTAGCATACGAGCGCGGTACGCTTTCTCGATGAGGCCCGCCCCGCGGGGGCTCAGCGGGGGGCGCGGCGCCGCAGCAGCAGCCACAGCGGGAGCGGGCTGAGGGTGATGAGGACGAACAGCGGCCAGCCCCAGCCGTGGGACAGGCTGAGGTCGCGGATCAGGACCGCTCTGCGCGGGTCGCGCGGGTCGTAGTACACCGTCACCCGGGTGCCCTCCGGCCACCTCCGGGCCAAGGCGTCGGTGTCCACCGGGCCTACCGAGGGCTTCCGGCTGCGGTAGGTCTTCCCGCCCACCTCGTAGCGGTACTCGAGGACGCGGGAGGAGGGGCCCCGGGGGGCGCTAGAGATGGTGACGTCCTCGACCACCCCCTCGGTGGAGGCGTAGTTCCGGGCGACGGCGTAGCTGTACAGCGCCTCCAGCGTCAGCAGGGCGATGACGGCCCAGACCATCAGGTACATGATGAGCACCAAGCAGGCGGTCGGCGACAGGCTCGAGGAGGCGGTGTTCTGGGATTTCCCCATGAGCCCAACTTAACCCTATTCGGCCGGGCGTGCGGGCCGGGACGCCGGGGCAGCCCTACGAAGGGCCGTGGGCCGCTCTTCAGAAATGAGGTCGATCCTCGACGTTGGCTGCTACCGCCTCAGGGCCTCTCGGCTTTTCCCCTCAGCGGCCTTCGCTCGGTCCAGTACAGCCACACGCCGACCGCCAGCGCGACGGGCAGGTAGCGGATGCCCCGCGGGTTGAGCCGGCGGTCGAGGGTGGAGCGCCGGGGGTCGCGGGGGTCGTAGTACACCGTCACCCGGCCCCCGCCCAGCCGGGCGGGCTCGAGGTTGTGACCGTCCTTGAAGGCGTCCACGTACTCCCGGCCGCCGGCCTCGAAGCGGTAGCGGACCAGGTAGAAGTTGTTGCGGCCGCCGCGGCGCACGTACTCCTCCTCCAGCACGGCGCCGGTGGTCACGGCCCAGGAGCGGGCCCTGAGGAAGAAGGCCAGGTCGGCGAGGGAGATGAGGGCCAGCAGCGCCGTGCACACGACCCACAGCCACCAGTAGCCCCGGAAGAAAGCAGGCTTCATCGCCATCAAGATACCGGGCGAGGTTGCCTGGAACAGTCCAGGTCAGGCGTTGGGGCACTGCTTGACAGGCCGCGGGCGGAGCCTTACCCTGACCCCGATGTTCGCGTCTTCGCGCAAACCTGTGCAACGGGAGGTGGGTTAGGCCCCATAGGCTTCGAACCCTGCTCCCGGCCCTTTTATGTGGGCCGGGTTTTTGTTTGGGGAGGCGAACGTAGAATGGAGGGACCATGCAAAGCACGCTGAACTGGCTCGAGGTGGAGAAGGCCCACGACTCCGGCGTGTACAACAAGCACGACGTGGTGATCGTGCGCGGCGAGGGCGCTCGCGTGTGGGACAGCGAGGGCAACGAGTACATCGACTGCGTGGGCGGCTACGGGGTGGCTAACCTGGGGCACTCCAACCCCCACGTCGTCGAGGCCGTGCAGCGGCAGGCCGCCACGCTGATGGTGATGCCCCAGACCCTGCCCAACGACAAGCGGGCCGAGTTCTACGCGGCCATCACCGGCATCCTGCCCCCCACGCTGCGGCGGGTGTTCCCCTGCAACTCGGGCACCGAGGCCAACGAGGCGGCGCTCAAGTTCGCCATGATGGCGACGGGCAAGCGCAAGTTCGTCGCGGCCATGCGCGGTTTCTCGGGCCGCACCCTGGGCGCGGTGGCGCTGTCGTATGAGCCGAAGTACCGCGAGCCCTTCGGCCCCTACGGCCACGAGGTGGTGTTCATCCCCTACAACGACGTCGAGGCTTTGAAGAACGCGGTGGACGAGGACACGGCGGCGGTCTTCCTCGAGCCCGTCCAGGGGGAGGGCGGGGTGCGCCCGGCGACGGCGGAGTTCATCCGGGCGGCCCGCCAGGTCACCAGCGAGCGCGGCTGCCTGCTGATCCTCGACGAGATCCAGACCGGCATGGGCCGCACCGGCAAGCGCTGGGCCTTCGAGCACTTCGGCGTCGTGCCCGACATGATCACCATGGCTAAGGCGCTGGGCGGGGGCGTGCCCATCGGCTGCATGGTCATGACCGACGCGGTGGCCGACAAGATGCCCAAGGGCGGGCACGGCACCACCTTCGGCGGCAACCCGCTGGCGATGGCCGCCGCTACCGCGGCGATCCGCTACCTCGAGCACACCCGCCTGTGGGAGCGCGCCGCCGAGCTGGGCCCGTGGCTCATGGAGCAGCTCCGGGCCATCGGCTCGCCCAAGGTGCGCGAGGTGCGCGGCCTGGGCCTGATGATCGGCATGGAGCTCAAGGAGAGGAGCGCGCCCTACATCCACCGCCTCGAGCACGAGCACCGGGTGCTCACGCTGCAAGCCGGGCCCACCGTCATCCGCTTCCTGCCGCCGCTGGTCATCGAGAAGGCCGACCTCGAGCAGGTCGTGGAGGCGGTGCGCGAGGTGTTGGCCTGGAGCCCTAAGGAATGAGGGTGGGCAAGACCTCGGGGAGGTTGTCGGAGTCGGCGGGAGCTTCGCCCTCCTCGAGCGGCCCCGCCTCCCGCAGGCGCTCGATCAGCCAGCGGCGGTAGACGTCGGCCTCGCGGCCCTTGCCGGTCCAACGGGCCCGGTTGAACATGGTCAGGGCCATCAGCATGGCGTGGTGCTGCCCGGCGCGGTCCTGCCCGAGGCCGAACTGGCGGTAGAGCCGGTCGATCTGCTCCACGCTGCGCCGCGCGGTGGCCTCGTCCTTGAAGCCGAGCTGGTTGGCGAAGTACTTGGAGTAGACGTTCATGGGGTGGGCGGTCGAGGTGTAGAGGTCGTAGTAGCCCGCCAGCAGGCCCGCCTGCTGCAGCACGGTGCCCACGTAGCTCGAGCGCGTCCCGGTGATCATGGCGAGGTCCTCCACCTCGGTCACGCCGGAGAGGTAGAGCGCGAGGATCTGGTCCTTCTTGGTCGCGGCGGAGCGCTTGACCCTCGAGCGCAGGTTGGCCGCTTCGGTCTTGTTGGGCGTAGCCATGAACACCTCCTGTCGAGCTGAGTATGGGTGGCGCAACTGACCACCGCCTGATCGGCGCCTGAGCCCTGCGAGACGGAAGGTGTATCGTTTGGGACGAGTCGGGGGGTTTGGATGAATCTGGAACCGGTGGAATTCCTCAAGGGGGCGCTCGAGATCCCCTCGGTCTCGGGCGCCGAGCGCCTGGTGGCGCAGTACCTGGCCCAGGGCATGGAGCGGCTGGGCTTCAAGGCCTGGGTGGACGAGGCCGACAACGCCCGCGGCGTGTGGGGGCACGGGCCTTTGCAGGTCGTGCTGCTGGGCCACATTGACACCGTGGCCGGGGTGGTCCCGGTGCGGGTGGAGGGCGATAAGCTCTTCGGGCGCGGCGCGGTGGACGCCAAAGGCCCCTTCGTGAGCTTCGTCCTGGCGACGGCGGGGCTGCCGCAAGAACTCAAGGACCGGGTCACGGTGCACCTGGTGGGCGCTACCGAGGAGGAGGCCCCCTCCTCCAAGGGGGCGCGCTACGTGGCCGACAAGCTCGAGCCCCACTACGTGGTGATCGGGGAGCCCTCGGGCTGGCAGGGCATCACCCTGGGCTACAAGGGCCGCCTGCTGGTCAAGGCCCGCCGCCAGAAGGACCACTTCCACTCCGCCCACCACGAGCCCAACGCCGCCGAGGAGCTCATCAGCTACTTCACCTCGATTAAGGCCTGGGTCGAGGCGATGAACGTGGGGCAGGGGGCCTTCCACCAGATCCAGTACACCCTGCGCGACTTCCGCATCGAGCCGGCCGAGCTCGAGCAGGTCGCCGAGATGTCCTTCGACCTGCGCCTTCCCCCCCGCCTTCAGCCCGAGGACGCCGTGCGCCACCTGCTGGCCTACGCCCCCCCCACCATCGACCTCATCTTCTCCGGCCGCGAGGTGCCCTACGTGGGCCCCAAGGACACCCCCCTCACCCGCGCCATGCGCGTGGGCATCCGCCAGGCCGGCGGCACCCCCGTGTTCAAGTACAAGACCGGCACCTGCGACATGAACGTGCTGGCCCCCCACTGGTCGGCCCCCATGATCGCCTACGGCCCCGGCGACTCCACCCTCGACCACACCCCTTACGAGCACGTCGAAATCCCCGAGTTCCTGAAGGCCATCGAGGCGCTGCGGACGGCGCTGGTGCAGGTGAGCCGGGGTGGCGTTCCCCGTGTGGGCGAGCGGGTTGATGGTCGGTAGGCGGGGGTGGGTCGTATGTTTTAGGTCGTACGTCCTACGTCGTACGTCGTACGCAAAACGCAAGACGCGAGACGCGAAACGCAAGACGCCGAACGCAAGACGCGAGACGCCATGTTCCCCCCTTAGCAAGGGGGGCTAGGTGGGGATAAACCCTCCCCGCGTGGGGAGGACCAGGGTGGGGCAACCACGGGCCACGAGCTGACGGCTGGTAGCGGATAGCTGAGGGCTTATCCCTCGCCGCTTACCCCCAGTTGCCTCAACGCCTCGAACAGCCCGATCCCCACCGCCACCGAGAGGTTGAGCGAGCGCACGGGGCCGGGCATGGGGATGGTGACGGCGGGGAACTGGCGCAGGACATCGTCGGGGAGGCCGCGGGTTTCGGGGCCGAAGAGGAGGTAGTCGCCGGGCTGGTAGGCCACGGCGGTGTAGGGCTGCTGGGCCTTGGAGCTGAAGGCCCACACCCGGGCGCCGGGCTCGAGCCCCTCGACGAACTTCTCCCAGGAGTCGTGCAGCACGTGGCGTACATGGGGCCAGTAGTCGAGGCCGGCGCGCTTGAGGCGGGGGTCGCCGGCGGCCGCGGCGCCGAACCAGCGGAAGCCGAAGGGGCGGACGAGGTGCAGCTCGGCCCCGGCCGAGGCGCAGGTGCGGGCGACGTTGCCGGTGTTCTGCGGGATGTCGGGCTGGTAAAGGACTACGCGCAGCATCCAGGTGCCTCCACCGCCAGTTTGCCAGATGAGGGGGTTCATGAGAGAAGGCCGCTAAGCGGCGGTTTGGGGTTCCAACCGGCCGATCCGGTGCTTTCTCGGGAGGGGTGGCGGCAGGATTTAGCCCTCGAGGAGGGCGCTCGGTGGCCCGGCAGTGGGCGGCTCGAGGCCCTCAAACCCTGAGAAACCGGGCTCATAAATCCCGCTTTTAGGGCTCCGGAACCCTCGCACAGAGCAATTTCGGCCTTATTCAACCCAGAACCACCCCACCTTCGTGCTAGGATACCTGCGGGGAGTCATGTGCTAGCGCCCGAGCTCGTGCTCTGTGCAATAGCTCTAGGATTCGGCTTCGCGCTCCTGCGCGCGGCCCGACGTCGGCCGGTGTGGCAGGGGGCGGCCTGGGGGCTGCTGCTGTGGTCGCTGGAAGAGCTGGCGTGGTGGGTGCAGCGAAGCGAGGGCTTCACCGCGGCTGTGACCCCGGCCGACGCGCTGTTTTATGCGGGGGCGGCGAGCTGGATGACCACGCTCATCCGCCTCGAGGCGCGCGACACCCCGCGCTGGGGCCTGCTGATCGTCCCGGCGCTGGGGCTGTGCGCGGCGGCCTTGCTGGCCCGGCCCTCCGCGCTGCTCTCGGCCGTGGTGTCCTCCCTCGACCTGCTGCTTCTGATCTTCGCGTTGCCCGTCCTCGAGCCCGCCCTGCGGGGGCAGGCCTCGGTGGGGCGGCTGCTGCTGGGCCTGGGGATCTTCTTCCGGGTGAGCGTGCACAGCGCGTACTACTGGCTGGGCGAGCCCGCGCTGGGGCTGCTGGACTTCGGCATGTGGGGCGGCAGCTACGCGCTGATGGGCCTGGGGGCCTACCTCGAGGCGCGCGAGCTCGAGCGGCGGGCGCGTTTTTGGCCCTACCTGCTGGGGGTCGCCAGTAGCCTGGGCGTCTACCTGCTCTTCCTGCAGGCCGCCAGCGTCCTGCGCGCCTCCATGCTGGTCGAGGCCGCGTTACTGGCGGCGTACCCGCTGCTGGTGATCGTGCTGGCCTTCCTGGGCGTGCTCTACCGCGACCGCCGGCGGGCCGAGGAGCGGCTGGGGCGCTGGCTGGCGCTGCTGGAGCGGCTGGGCGAGCTCGAGGCCGGCGTGCACTCGACCCAGACGCTGGGGGCCCCGGCCCTGATGAAGCGGGTGCTGGAGGCCTTGCAGCCGGTGTTCCCCGACCTGGTGGGCATCGAGATCCGCAACCGCGAGGCGGTGCGGGTGGGCAAGGCCGCCCTCTACGTCAAGCACTTCCCCCTCTACGCCGACGACGACGCCGAGGGGCGGCTGTACTTCGAGCGCACCCCCAGCCCCTCCGACGCCCACGACCTCGAGGTGCTCGGGCCCTTCGTCTCGGAGAAGCTGCGCTCGGCGCTTTCGCTGGAGCAGTGGCGCCACCGCGCCCTCACCGACCCCCTCACCGGGCTGCTCAACCGGCGGGGCCTCGAGCGCCAGATCCCCCGCCTCATCGACCTGTGCCACAAGAACCAGCGCCCGCTGAGCGTGGCGATGCTCGACCTCGACCACTTCAAGCGCATCAACGACACCTACGGCCACCCCGTCGGCGACCGGGTGCTCCAGGCCCTCGCCGGGGTGCTGCGCCGCCACCTCCGCACCGAGGACCTGGCCGTGCGCTGGGGCGGGGAGGAGTTCGCGCTGCTGCTGTACGGGGCGGGCCTGGAGGAGGCCCGGCGGGTGCTCGAGCGCGTCCGGGCCGAGCTCGGGGCCCTGGACATCGAGCCCATCCCCTGGAACGTCACCCTCTCGGCCGGCCTCACCGGCGGCAGCGTCCCCAGCTCGGAAGGCCTGCTCGAGGCCTGGATCCTCCAGGCCGACTGGACCCTGCTGCACGCCAAGGAGGCGGGCCGCGACCGGGTGATGGTCTCCGAGCCCCCGCGCAGCCCCGACGCCGAACCCCGCGGGACGGCGGCCTCGTAGCGGCGAGGGATGGTGAGCTAAAGAATATCCACGAGCTCTGAAGTGTGGATATGCTGACGCCTACCAGGAGGAAGCTATGCCTGTACGTTCCGCGCAAGCCATCTGGCAGGGCACCCTCAAGGAGGGCAAGGGCCACCTCAAGCTCCAGAGCGGGGTCTACGAGGGCCCCTACACCTACGCCTCGCGCTTCGAGAGCGGGCCCGAGACCAACCCCGAAGAACTCGTCGGCGCGGCCCACGCGGGCTGCTTCGCCATGTTCCTCTCGGCCCTGCTGACCAACAACGGCTTCACCCCCGAGCGCCTGCACGCGAAGTCCAGCGTCCACCTGGGCGAGGGCCCCACCATCACCAAGATCGTGCTCGAGCTCGAGGCCACCGTCCCCGGCCTCTCCGAGGAGAAGTTCCGCGAACTCGCCCAGGAAGCCAAGGCCAAGTGCCCCATCTCCAAGGCCCTCGCCGCCGTGCCCGAGATCGAGCTGCGGGCAAAGCTGTTGTGAGGTAGCAAGCCTTCAGCCGTCAGCCCTCAGCGGTGAGCAGGAGGCCGGTGGCTCGCGGTAAACCCCTCCCCGCCCCTCCGCGCACGCGGGGAGGGTTTATCCCCCCCGGCCCCCCTTGCTAAGGGGGGTGACAAGGCGTCTGGCGTCTTGCGTACGACGTACGACGTAGGACGTACGCCGCACGACCCGCGCCTGGCGCCCGGCCTTCACCCATCGGCCACCGACCCCATACCCCCTGCTTCCCGCTACTATGGGTGCGTGGTCGTCGATTTTGTCGAAGAGGTGATGCAGCGCCCGCCGCTGGTGCTGGGCGTGGACCCGCGGCCTGAGCTGCACCATTCGGGGCACGGGTCGCCCTTGCCGCACGTGCGGCGGTACACCCTCGAGCTCATGGAGGCGTTGGCCCCCAAGCTCGGCGCGGTCAAGTTCCAGGCGGCGTTCTTCGAGGCCCTGGGGCCGGAGGGCTTCGCCCTGATGCACGAGCTGGTGGCGGGGGCGCGGGTGCTGGCGCTGCCGGTGATCCTCGACGCCAAGCGGGGGGACATCGGCTCGACCGCCGAGGCCTACGCCCGGGCCTACCTCGAGGCCTACCCCGGCAGCGCGCTCACCGTGAACCCCTACCTGGGCGAGGACGCGCTCGAGCCCTTCCTGCGCTCGGCCGAGCGCAGCCGGGGGGCGCTGTTCGTGCTGGTCAAGACCTCCAACCCCGGCTCGGGGCTCTTCCAGGACCTCCCGCTCGCCGGCGGGCGCTGTACTACCCGGGGGGGGAGCCCCGGCTCGAGGCCGCCGTGGCCCAGGCCGAGGCCTACCTGAGCGCCCTCAGCTCACCCACCCCGTCGCTCTGAAGCGCTCGAAGCCCCGCCGGGTGAGCTCGGAGAGTTCCTCAAGCAGCGCGGGGTCGGCGGCCTTGAAGTTGAAGCAGGACTTGCCCTGCATCCGCTGGCGCAGGGCCGGGGAGATGCCCTCGAGCAGCTCCGGGTGGTTGTAGACCGGCATCAGGTGGTAGCTGACGTAGCTCTTCTTGAGCTGGACGCTGCCGAAGGCGAACGGGTAGCCGTCGGGGCGCTTGTGGTGGGTGTAGAGCACGTAGTTGCCGGGGGCGTCGGCCTTGACCTCGAGGCGCGGGGCGTAGGGCTCGAGCAGGGCCTTCAACTGGGCGAACACCGCCTGAAAGTCGCTTTCCCTGGGCATGGCTACCTCCGCCGGGCCTTGGGCGGCAGGCCGGCGACGTGCTCCAGGCTGGCCTTGACCCAGGGGGCCAGCGCCTCGGGCCGGGCGAGGAAGCCCTCCGGCACCACCACGTACTGCTTGCTCGGCGGCGAGCCAGGGTCGTACTGCAGGCGCTTGGCCCCGGCCTCCTCCAGCAGCGCCGCCTGGGCCTGCGCGGGCAGCTTGAGCGCGAGGCCCACGTCGGAGAGCGAGGCGAAGACCTGCCCGTAGGCGTAGGCCGCCAGCCCGCCGAACATCGCCCGGAAGCTCAGGGGGACGCCGGGGGCGGCCTGCTCCGCGGCTTCTTCCAAGTGTTGCCTTAAGGCTTGAAGCTCCATGAGACCTCCTGGGGGGCTCGAGGCCAGTCTATTATGCTCACAGCGAAATATCAACTCATAATATGCTAACATTACCTCATGGGGCAACCCGAGCACCCCCTCCCCGGCATCGTCGGGCGCGGCGCGGCCTCCAACCCCTCCAACCGCTTCGAGCGGCTGCAGGTCACCCTCGACCCGCACGACGACTACTTCGAGCCCGAGGCGGTCAAGCCGCAGACCCAGTACTTCAAGGACCATTCCCGCTCGATCATCGCCCGCAACGACTCCCCCGACGTGGGGGCCAAGGTCAGCATCAACCCCTACCGCGGGTGCGAGCACGGTTGTGTGTATTGCTATGCCCGGCCCACGCACGAATACCTGGGCTTCTCCCTGGGCCTGGACTTCGAGAGCAAGATCATGGTCAAGACCGGCGCGCCCGAGCTGCTGCGCGAGGAGCTCGCGCACCCGCGCTGGCGGCCGCAGGTGGTGATGTTCAGCGGCGTGACCGACGTCTACCAGCCGGCCGAGCGCCACTTCGAGCTCACCCGCCGCTGCCTCGAGGTCTTCCTCGAGTTCCGCAACCCCGTGGGGATGGTCACCAAGAACTACCTCATCACCCGCGACCTCGACCTCCTGCGGGAGATGGCCCGCTACCGCTGCGTGTCGGTGGGCATCTCGCTCACCACCCTCGACGAGGAGCTGCGGCGGCTGATGGAGCCGCGCACCTCGGCCCCCAGGCGCCGCCTGGCGGCCATCGAGGCCCTGGCGAGCGCCGGGGTGCAGGTGGGGGTGATGACCGCGCCCATCATCCCCGGCCTCAACGACCACGAGATCCCCGCGCTGATCCGCGAGGCGGCCCAGGCCGGGGCCAAGTGGGCCGCCTACACCGTAGTGCACCTGCCCTACGGGCTGAAGGACCTCTTCGCCGACTGGCTCGCCCGCCACTACCCCGAGCGCAAGGAGAAGGTGCTCGGCCGCATCCGGGCCGTGCGGGGCGGCCAGCTCAACGACCCCCGCTTCGGCTACCGCATGACCGGCGAGGGCGTCTTCGCCGACCAGATCCGCCAGCTCTTCCGCGCCGCCTGCCGCAAGGCGGGGTTGCCCAAGCCCGCCTACCGGCTCACCACCGAGCACTTCCGGGTGCCCGGGGTGCACCAGCCTAGATTGTTTTAGCCGCCACGGCACACGCCGCTGGGGTAAGCGCTTAGCTCGAGGCCCGCTCCACGAGCTTCCGCAGCAGCCCCTCGTACAGCTCCCGCCCCCGCAGCGCCTCGCGCCAGCGGGAGGGGATGCCCCCCAGGCCGTGCCGGATGCCCGCGATCCCTCCAGCGACGCAGGCGGTGGTGTCGGTGTCGTGGCCCAGCGAGACCGCGCGCTTGACCACGGCCTCGTAGCTATCGGCCTGCAGGGCCCATCGGGCGGAGTGCAGGGTGTCCACCACGTAGCCGCTGCCCCCGCCTTTGGGCGGGTCGTCGGGGCGGACGTGGGTCTCGAGCTCCCCCCGCTCGGGGCTGCCCTCCGGGTACATCGCCCGCAAGGCCGCCACGGCCGCGCCCCAGGGCTCCGGGTGGGCCTGCAGGGTGCGGCGGGCCCACAGGCAGTAGAGGGCGCAGCAGACCTGCGCGCGCGGGTGCGCGTGGGTGATGAGGGACTGGAGCTGAGCGTCGCGCACCAGCTCCGCGTCGGTCCCCCGGTGCCACAAGGCCAGCGGCAGCACCCGCATGAGCGACCCGTTGCCGTTGTCGCGCTCGCCCGCGCCGCCCGCCTCGAGCGCACGCACCCCGCCCATGAGCCGCTGGACGGCTTTGGCGGTCTGGATCCCCACGTCGAAGACCGTGAAGTCCACCGCCATGTAGCCCTGGGTGTACCAGGCCACCAGCCGCCGCGCGAGGTCGTCGGGGTCGAGGTGGCCGCGCTGGAGCAGCGACGCCAGCAGCACCAGCGCCTGCGCCCCGTCGTCCGACCAGGTCCCGGGCGGGACGTGCGCGTGCGAGCGGGCGAAGCCCTCCGGGGGGCTGAATTCGATCAGGCCGGGCGCGGGGATCGCCTCGGGAGGGTGGAACTCGTACGGCACCCCCAGCGCATCCCCGACCAGCAGCCCGACGAGCCCGCCGGCAACGCGTTCCTGTAAGGTTGGCATGGGTTATTTATACGTCATGGGGAAGGTGGGGGGTGTCGATCGTCGATGGCCGAACGCTGAACGCGGGTCGTACGTCGTACGTCCTGCGCCGTACACCCTACGCAAAACGCCAAACGCAAGACGCCGGACGCCTTGTCACCCCCCTTAGCAAGGGGGGCCGGGGGGGATAAACCCTCCCCGCCGGCCCCCCTGGCTAAGGG
>NZ_QXDL01000095.1:0-15169 GCF_003574345.1 Calidithermus terrae | reverse complement strand
GGGGGGGATAAACCCTCCCCGCGCGCGGGTAGGGTTTATCCCCCCCTGCCCCCCTTGTTAAGGGGGGTGACAAGACGTTTTGCGTTTTGCGTCTTCGTTTTGCGTTTGGCGTTTAGCTATCGGCTATCGGCTATGGGCTATCGGCGTTGGGCGTTCGGCCATCGCCATCGGCGCTACCCTCACCCGAACCGCGGCGCCCGCTTCTCGAAGAACGCCGCGATGCCCTCGGCCAGGTCGCCGGTCTCGCGCACCCAGGCGTTGGCGATGGAGGCCAGGCGCAGGCCGTCCTCCAGGCCCATCCCCGGCAGGGCGTTGAGCAGTTCCTTGGTCAGCGAGACCGAGGCGGGGGCGTTGGCGGTGATCTCGCGGGCGAAGGCCAGGGCCTCCTCGAGCACCCCCTCCGCAGGCGCCAGCTTGTTGACCAGGCCCATGCGGAAGGCCTCCTGGGCGCTCACCAGCTTTCCGGTGAGCAGCAGCTCGCGGGCGTGCTTCTCGCCCACCGAACGGATGAGGATCACGCCCACCAGCGCGGCCACGAAGCCGATCTTGACCTCGGTGTAGCCGATGCGGGCCCCCTCGCTCATCACCACCACGTCGCAGGCGGTCGCCAGCCCCGCGCCCCCGGCCACGGCGGGGCCGTTGACGGCGGCCACGGTGGGCTTGGGGAAGGTGTAGAGGCGGTGGAAGAGGCGCATCAGCTCGCGGGAGTGGGCCAGGTTGGCCTCGGCGCCCATCTGGGTGACGTTCTTGAGGAACTCGAGGTCGGCCCCCGCGCTGAAGGCCTGCCCCGCGCCGGTGAGCACCACGGCCCGCACGCCGCCGTCCTGCTCGGCCTGGTCCAGCGCCTCGAGCAGGCCGGAAACCATGGCGGGGGAGAGGGGGTTGCGCCGCTCGGGGTCGGAGAGGGTGAGGACTCGGATGGAACCCTGGTCGCTGCTGGTAACCATGCCTCAATCCTATCGGGAGGGGGCGGGCCCCGTATACTGACCGAGACAGCGAAAAAGGAGCCGCCATGCCCGAACTCGACCTATCCCGTTTTTACCTCTACGACGAGCTCACCGCCTACTTGCAGGCCGTGGCCGCGGAGTACCCCCACTTAGCGCGGCTGGAGTCCATCGGCAAGAGCTACCAGGGCCGCGACATCTGGGTGATGACCCTCACCCACTTCGCCAGCGGGGGCGACCTCGACAAGCCCGCCTACTGGATCGACGCCAACATCCACGCCGGCGAGGTCACCGGCGGGGCCACCGCGCAGTACACCATCCACTACCTCACCACCCGCTACGGCTCCGACCCCCAGGTCACCCGGCTGCTCGAGCGCTCGGCCTTCTATATCTGCCCCCGCGTATCGCCCGACGGGGTCGAGCAGTACCTCACCACCCCCCACCAGGTGCGCTCCTCGCTGCGCCCCTACCCCTTCGAGGACGAGCGCGAAGGCCTCTACCCCGAGGACGTGGACGGCGACGGGCGCATCCTGCAGATGCGCGTCAAAGACCCCAAGGGGGCCTGGAAGGTCTCCGAGAAAGACCCCCGCCTCATGCGGCCCCGCGAGGTGGGGGAGGAGGGGGGCACCTACTACCACCTCTACCCCGAGGGCCTGATCCGCGGCTGGGACGGCTATACGGTCAAGCCCGCCCCGCCCCGCCACGGCCTCGACCTCAACCGCAGCTTCCCCGCCGACTGGGGCCCCGAGAGCCAGCAGCGCGGCGCCGGGCCCTTCCCGCTCTCCGAGCCCGAGACCCACGCCCTGGCCCAGTTCTTCGCCCGGCACAAGAACATCAACGGGATGCAGGCTTACCACACCTACTCCGGCGTGATCCTGCGCCCCTACTCCGGCAAGCCCGACGACGCCCTGCCCACCCACGACCTCACCGTCTTCAAGCGCTTGGGCGAGAAGGGCACCGAGCTCACCGGCTACCCCCACACCTCGGTCTTCCACGGCTTCCGCTACGACCCCAAGACCACCCTGCGCGGCGGCTTCTTCGACTGGCTCTACGAGGACTTGGGCATCTTCGGCTTCTCCACCGAGCTGTGGGACGTGATCAGCCTGGCGGGCATCGGGGAGAAGCAGCCCAACGGCGTGCTCAAGCGCGACTTCATCGGCTGGTTCCGCTCTCACCCCGAGGAGGACGACCTCAAGCTCTTGCAGTTCAACGACGAGCACGGCCTCGAGGGCTTCAAGACCTGGACCCCCTTCGAGCACCCCCAGCTCGGGCCCGTCGAGATCGGGGGCTGGGACTACAAGCGCTTCTGGGGCAACGCCCCGGCCAAGTTCCTGCCCGACATCGCCCACAAGAACGCCCTCTTCACCCTGCTCCACGCCGAAGTCAGCCCCCGCCTCGAGCTCAAGCTCGCCAGGGTCGAGCCGGTGGGCGAGGGCGTCTGGCGGCTGATCGCGGTGCTGGAGAACACCGGCTTCCTGCCCACCTACACCAGCGCCAAGGCCCTGGAGAAGAGGGCGGTCGAGCCCATCCGCGTCAAGCTTCACCTGGGCGAGGGCGCGCGGCTGGTCGCGGGCGAGGCGGTGCAGGAGATCGGGCACCTCGAGGGCCGCTCCAACAAGATCGAGCTCTTCGGCGCCCTGCCCTTCGGCGACCAGGAGAAGAAGCTGGAGTGGGCGGTCGCGGCCCCCGCCGGCAGCACGGTCAGGCTCGAGGCCGTCGCCCAGCGCGCAGGGACGGTGCGGCAGGAGATCCGGCTGGGGTAGAGCTCGTCACGGAGCAAGAGCGGCGGGCTTTTAAGCCTCCAGCCCTGAGCCCTCAGCTCGTGGCCTGTCGAGGGTCGAAGGTCCAGGGCCCGGGGCCAAGGCGTAAGGCGTACGACGCAGGACGTACGACCCGCGCCCCGTCCCCGCGTCCCCGGCGCTTAGCCACCGGCTACCGATCATCGACTACAATCGCGGGGTGCGACCTCCCGCCGAGTACTGGATTAAACACCTCGGGCTCCAGCCCCATCCCGAAGGGGGCTACTACACCGAGACCTACCGCGCCGCCCACACCCTGCCCGACGGCCGCCCGGTGGCGACGGGGATCTATTTCCTGCTCGAGCACGACAACTTCTCGGCCCTGCACCGGCTGAGCTCCGACGAGACGTGGCACTTCTACACGGGCGACGGCCTGACGGTGCACCTCATCGAGCCCGGGGGGACCTACCGCACCCTGAGCCTGGGCCCCGACCCCGCGCAGGGCCAGGCCTTCCAGGGGGTGGTCCCGGCGGGCTGCTGGTTCGGCGCGACGGTGGAGGCCCCGGGGGGTTACGCCCTGGTGGGCTGCACGGTGGCCCCCGCCTTCGACTTCGCCGACTTCGAGCTGGCCGAGCGCGAGGCCCTGAGCCGGCTATACCCCCAGCACCGTGCCCTCATCGGGCGCCTGACTCGAGGCTGAGCCGTGGCGACCCGCTCCCTCCCCACGACCCGCCTGGCGGTCACGGCGGTGTTCTTCGTGTGCGGTCTGGTCACGGCCGCGTGGGTGGCCCGCATCCCGGCGATCAAGGAGGCCCTCGAGCTGAGCGCGGGCGCGCTGGGCCTGGCGCTCACCGGGATGCCCATCGGGCTGGTGCTGGCGATGCCCGTGACGGGCTGGACCATCGCCCGGGTGGGCAGCCGCAGCGTGGTGGTGTGGGCCTCCTTCGCCTTCAGCCTGATCCTGCCCCTGCTGGGCCTCGCGCCCAGCGCCTTGTGGCTGTGGCTCGTGCTGCTGGCCTTCGGCTTCGCCAGCGCGGCCATGGACATCTCGATGAACGCGCAGGCGGTGGAGGTGGAGAAGGCCTACAAGCGGCCCATCATGTCCAACTTCCACGCCTTCTTCAGCCTGGGGGGGCTGGTGGGGGCCGTCCTGGGCGGCTGGGCAGCGGGCATGGGGATGGGGCCGCTGGCCTTCTTCCTGCTGAGCGCGCTGGGCTCGAGCCTGCTCTTGCTGTGGGCCATGCGCCACTTGCTGGCGGTGACGCTCGAGGCGGGCGCCCCCGGCTTCGCCATCCCCCGCAACGCGGTGCTGCTGGGGCTGGGGGTGATCATCTTCTGCACCGGGTTGGGGGAGGGGGCCATGGCCGACTGGAGCGCGGTCTACCTGCGCGAGGTCATCGGGAGCAGCGAAGCCCTGGCCGCCTGGGGCTACGGGGCCTTCTCCCTGGCGATGGTGCTGGGCCGCCTCAGCGGGGATTGGCTCACCCACCGCGTGGGCCCGGTGCGGCTGGCCCGGGTGGGCGGCCTGCTGGCGGCGGCGGGGCTGGGCGGGGCGCTGTTGGCCCAGGGCCCCCTCCCGGTGCTGCTGGGCTTCGTGCTGGTGGGGCTGGGCTACTGCACGCTGTTCCCGCTGGTGTTCAGCGCGGCGGGCCGGGTGGAGGGGGTGCACCCCGGCGTGGCGCTGGCCTCGGTGGCGACGCTGGGCTACCTGGGCTTCCTGGCCGGCCCGCCCCTCATCGGCTGGATCGCCCAGCTCAGCTCGCTGCGCTTTTCCTTCGCCGTGGTGGCGGTGCTGGCGCTGTGCATCACCGCGCTGGCCGGGCTGCTGGGGCGCTCGAGGGCCTCGTAGCGGGCTTGGCGCCCCCCGCCTTGCCCAGCGTCTTCCAGTCGCGGTCGCGCAGCAGCACCAGCGGGTTGATCACCCGCTCGTCGCCGCTCCACCAGCTCCCGTAGACGCCGAAGTGCAGGTGGGGCGGGGTGGTGCGGGCGTTGCCGGTGTTGCCCACGTAGCCCAGCACCGTGCTGGTCGTGACCTCGTCGCCCTCCTCGAGGCCCTTGGCGTAGGCGTGGAGGTGGGCGTAGTAGTAGCGCCGCCCGCCCGGCCCCAGCACGTAGACGTAGTTGCCCCCGAGCTGCCCGTAGCCCATCCGCACCACCACGCCCTCGGTGGCCGAGTAGACCGGGGTGCCCCGGGGCGCGAAGATGTCCTGCCCCTCGTGCTGGCGCCCGCCCGAGCGCGGCGCCCCGAAGGTGTCGGCGACCTGGCGCACCCGCACCCCGCGCACCGGCATCAGGATCTCCTCGTCGGGCGGAAGGCTGTACATGCGGGCATAGCCCGCGAAGGGCTCCCACAGCGGGGGCTGGGGCTCCTCCTGGGCTTCGGGAACGGCGGGCGCGGGGGCCTGCGGGGCGCCGGTGGAGGAGTCCTCGAGCAGCAAGCACGAGGACAGCCACAGGCACAGGCTGAGCAGCAACGGGCGCATTACCCTACGAAGGTAGCGGTTTCCGGGCGAGAATAGTGAAGTCCAGAGGGCGTTGGGGCACAATGCCTGGACCGCCTCCCGCTCCTGTGCGGTCGTACGTCGGGTGCGGGTCGTACGTCGTACGCCAAACGCCGAACGCCGAACGCAAGACGCAAGACGTAAGACGCAAGACGCTAGATACCGGTCGTACGTCGTACGGCCTACGCAAAATGCCTTAGACCCTGGACCCTCGACGAGCTGACGGCTGAAGGCTGAGGGCCTAAAGGCCAGGGATGGCGGGGGCGTCGCCGTGAGGGAGCAGCTCTACGGTCCGGGCGTCGCCCTGAGGGGTCAGGCGCACCTCGAGGCTGTTCGGGAAAACCTCGGGATTTCCCCACTCCACCAGCACGCAGCGGGCTTCGGGGAGGTAGTCCTCGAGGCCCAGGCTGAAGAGTTCTTCCTGGTCGGCCAGGCGGTAGGCGTCGATGTGGACGATGGGGCCTCGGGGGGTGGGGTACTCGTGGATGAGGGTGTAGGTGGGGCTGGTCACCTCGCCCCCGAAGCCCAGCGCCTCGGCCAGGAACTTCACCAGCGTGGTCTTGCCCGCGCCCATCGGGCCGGTGAGCAGCACCAGGGCCCCTTCGGGCAGCGCTTGGGCCAGACGTCGCGCGAAGCGGCGGGTGGACTCGAGGTCGGCGAGCAGCACGCGGTTAGCTTACGGCAGCCCCGACGCGGACGAAAGCCGGCGGGCTGTTTAGGATGGCGGCGGCTATCAACCTTCCGCCTGAGCCCTGACCCAGCCGCAGCGGCCCGGACTTCCCGGCCAGCCCCCTGGGCAAGCCCGGCTACACGCTCGAGTTCTGCGAGCCCTTCCGGGGCCCCAGCCTCGACACCGGCAAGTGGCTGCCCTACTGCCTCCCCCAGCGGAGCAGCCGGACCCTGGGGGGTGTTGAGCCGTCGCCAGCCCCCGGGCCGGTGCGCTAGGATGAGCGGGTAGTTCGTTCAAGTCGGCTTGGGGGCTCCCTGCACGGCGTCGGGGTTGGAGGGTGGGTATGCCATATTCCAAGGAAGACAAAGAGCTGGGTATGGACCGCAAGATTTCGCGGCGGGACTTCCTCAACGGGGTTGCCCTAAGCGTGGGGGCGGCAGCCGCCGGGGGCATGGCCACCAGCGCCCTGGCGCAGGGGGCGCCCGACCCCGCCACCCTCACCGGTTTGCGCGGACAGTACGAGGGCGTGCAGGCGGTGATGCACGCGGTGCGCGACGGGACCTTCCGGCTCGAGCCCGGCTCGGTTCGCCCCACCAAAGAGCGCTACGACCTGGTGGTGGTGGGGGCCGGGATCAGCGGCCTGGCCGCGGCTTTCCACTACCGCCAGCTCTCGCCCGGCTCCAAGGTGCTGCTGCTGGACCCCCTCGACGACTTCGGCGGCCACGCCAAGCGCAACGAGTTCAGGGTGGGGGGCCGTACCCTCATCGGCTATGGCGGCTCGCAGTCCATGCAGACCCCCTCCTACTTCAGCCCCGCCGTCAACAAGCTGCTCTTCGACGTCGGCATCGAGCCGCAGAGGTTCGAGGGCTACTACGACGGGGAGTGGTTCGACAAACGTGGCCTGGGCGAGGGGATGTTCTTCGCCAGGGAGGTCTTCGGCAGCAACAAGCTGGTGCGGGTGGAGGAGAAAGCCGCCGACTGGGTGCCTAAGACCCCGCTCAACGCCAGGGCCAAGCAGGACCTGATCCGCCTGATCGACGACCCGCCCGACTACCTCGAGGGGCTCAGCCGCGCCGAGAAGTTCGAGCGGCTCTCGCGCATCACCTACAAGGAGTTCTTGCTCCAGACCGTCAAGGCCGACCCTCAACTGGTGACGGTTTTCCAGAGCAGCACCGAGCCCTACTTCGGGGTGGGCATTGACGCCACCACCTGCCTCGACGCCTGGGCCAACTACAACCCCGGCTTCGACGGCATGGACCTGGGCGAGAAGATCTACAAGACCATGAGCCCCAGCGGGCGGCTGGCCCGCACCGACCCCGACGATTACATCTACCATTTTCCCGACGGCAACGCGGGGATCGCCCGTGCCCTGGTGCGCCGCCTGATCCCCAGGGCGCTCAAGGGGCGCAGCATGGAAGACCTGGTCACCCAGCGGGTGGACTACGCCCAGCTCGACGTGCCCAACACCCCGGTGCGGCTGCGCCTGGGCGCGACGGTGGTGCGGGTGCGGCACCTGGGCGACCCCGCCACCGCGGGGGAAGTCGAGGTCGCCTACGCCAGCAAAGCTGGCCTGCAAAGCGTGCGGGCCGGGCACGTGGTCCTGGCCTGCTGGCACAGGGTGATCCCCTACCTCACCGACGAGCTTCCGGCTGAACAGCGCGAGGCCCTCGAGGACCAGGTCAAGGTTCCGCTCCTATACACCAACGTGGCGGTCCGCAACTGGAGGGCCTTCGACCGGCTCAAGATCGGCAACTTCAGCGCGCCGGGCACCTTCTTCGCCAACGACGTGGGCATTGACTTCCCGGTGAGCATGGGCGCATACCGCTTCGCCCAGCGCCCCGACGAACCCGTGCTGCTGCACCTGGGCAAGGTGATGACCTCGCCGGGCAAGCCCAGCCGGGAACAGGCCCTCGAGGGCCGCCGCAGGCTGCAAGCCCTGAGCTTCCGCGACCTCGAGCGCACCGTCCGCGACCTGCTGGGCCGCGCCCTCTCGGGCGGGGGCTTCGACCCTGCCCGCGACATCGCCGCCATCACCGTCAACCGCTGGGCCCACGGCTACGCCTACGAGTACATGCGCCCCTGGGACGCCTTCTGGCCCGATGGCCCCCTGCCCATCGAAACCGCCCGCAGGAAGTGGGGCCGCGTCGCCATCGCCAACTCCGACTCGGGGGCCTATGCCTACGCCCACTCGGCCATAGACCAGGGGGTGCGGGCGGTGCGGGAACTGGTGTACGCCCGCCCGGACGCGCCCGCCTACGCCAAGTTCCCCGGGCCGCCGCCGGAGAAGCTGGAGTTTTTCGAGTAGGGCTCACCGAGACCACCCCCGGAAGCCCCTGCCTTCAGGCATGGGGAGGAAGGGGGTGGCGCTCGAAGAGCGCTGGATGCCCGACAAGCCGTGATGATGTAAACTGCCCTCATGGTTGCTGAGGCTATAGGGCACTCCCTTGGGAGCAACGGCTTTTTGCCTGCGACGCAACCTATTTCGCAGCGGGGTCAAACCCGCTGGGCCGCTGTAAACCGGCCATACCTGGGGGAAGCGACAAGTGCTAGGCATGAGTCTGTCCCCGGAAGCCCCCGGCTTTAGCCGTGGGGTGGTTTACCCTATGAGTCTTCCCCCCTGGCCTGCCCCATCGGGCCCGCTCGAGGGCTTCGTCCCGCTCGAGAACGCCCGCCTGTTCTACCGCGACGTCGGGCAGGGGCGGCCCGTCGTGGTCCTGCACGGCGGGCCGGACTTCGACCACACCTACCTGCTCCCCGACATGGACCGCCTGGCCCGCTCGTGCCGCCTCATCTACTACGACCAGCGGGGTCGCGGGAGGTCGGCGGACGGCGTGCGGCCCGAGGACGTGTCGCTCCGCTCGGACGTAGCGGACCTGGAGAGCCTGCGGGCCCACTTCCGGCTGGAGTCCGCCGCGCTCCTGGGCCACTCCTGGGGCGCTCTTCTGGCGATGGAGTACGCCCTTCGCCACCCCCAGCGCCTCTCGCACCTGATCCTGCTCAACACCGCCCCCGCCTCGCACGGCGACTACCTCCTCTTCCGGCGGGAACTGCCCGGCAGGCGGACCGCCGCTGACCTGGAAAAGCTCGGCTCCCGCCCCGCCGACCCCCGGTACCAGCAGGGCGACCCCGACGCGGTCGCCGAGTACTACCGCAGCCATTTCCGGGCCACCCTGCGGCAGCCTGAACACCTGGAAAGGCTCGTCCAGAGCCTGCGCTCGAGCTTCACCCGAGAAGGCGTCCTGAAGGCGAGGGCCATCGAGGAGCGGCTGATGGAGGACACCTGGCTTTCCGCCACGTACGACCTGCTCCCCCGGCTCCAGCACCTCCGCGTCCCCACCCTGCTCGTCCACGGGGAGCACGACTTCATCCCCCTGGAATGCGCCGCACACGTCGCCGAAGCCATCCCCGGCGCCCGGCTCACCGTCCTGAGGGGTTGCGGCCACTTCGCGTACATGGAAGCTCCGGAGGAATTCCGGCGGGCAATCGCGGATTTCTTCGCGGCAGACGATTTTTAAGGACGTAAAAGCTCGAGCCCGCGAGCCGGGTCTGGTATGGTCATCGGGTAGTCCGTAGCGCTTGTCCGAGGGGGTCATATGAACTCAAAGCCGGTCTACGTCCTGGGCTCCGGAGCCATCGGCTTCCCGCTGGCGGCCTACCTCGCCAGGGCCGGAAGGCCGGTGGTCGCCGTTCGCACCCGCAGCCCGCACGTGCCGAGGGGCACCGTCACCGTGAGCGTGGACGACGGCGCCGAGCGCGTGAGCGCCGAGGTAGAGACGGTCTCGCTGTCGGGGCTGGGGGGCCTCGAGGGGACGATGGTGGTCGCCGCCAAGGCCCACGCCAACCCCGCGATCGCCCGTGAGCTGGCCGGCAAGGCGGCGAAAGGCCCCGTCGTGATCCTGCAGAACGGGGTCGGCGTGGAGAAACCCTTCCTCGAGGCCGGCTTCCCCGCCGTCTTCCGCTGCGTCGTCTACGCCACCGGCCAGGCCGTCTCCGAGCACGAGTTCCGCTTTCGCCCCATCGCCTCCTCGCCCATCGGCGTCGTCAGCGGAACCCGGCCGGGCCTGCAAGCCTGCGTCGAAGCGCTGAGCACCGCGCAATTCCCCTTCCACGCCGAGGCCGACATCCAGCGCGAGGTCTGGAAGAAGGCCCTCATCAACTCGGTCTTCAACTCCGTCTGCCCGCTGCTCGAGGTGGACAACGGCATATTCGTGCGCTCGGAGGCGGCGGCCGGCCTGGCGCTCGAGGTGGTGCGGGAGTGCCTGGCGGTGACCGACCGGCTCGGCCTGGGCCTGAGCGAGGCCGAGGTGATGGCGCAGATCCTGCGGATCAGCCGGGGGTCCGACGGGCAGCTCATCTCGACGCTACAGGACATCCGCGGCGGCAGACCCACCGAGATCGAGTCGCTCAACCTCGAGATCGCCCGGGTCGCGGCCTCGCTGGAGCCCCCGGTCCCGCTCCCCAGGGTAGAGCTGCTGGGCCGGATGGTGCTGCTGAAGTCGCTGCAAAGCGCAGGGAAGGGCACCCGCCCGGCCCCGGGCTGAGCCCCGACCCGCGCCGCGCGTCAGGTCGTCTCGTACCAGGTTCAGCCCTCTAGGACCCGCACAGCCAACGAGATCTTCTCAGCCTCCGGCGCGTCGGAATAGCGGAAGAAGGCCTCCTCCAGGTACGCCACCGTGCGTCTGTCCGTCAGCCAGCTTTTGAGCAGGGGAATCTGCCTACTGCTGAGGAAGGGGTTGAACGAGCGTCCGAGGTGGATCTGCATCGAATGCTCCAGCACGAATTGGGCAAGATGAGTAGCGGCCTCCAGCGCAGGCATCTGTAGCCATGTTTCCAAATAGCCCCACAAGTCCTCGTCCGCGCTCGCAACAGCGAGAGAGCACGGTGCTCGGATCGAGGGCTGGGTTCAGGCCAGGCGGGGTGAGCAGGCTGACCTTCCACCAGTCCAGCAGGAAGCGTCGGATAGCAGCCTGTTCAGCATGAGGCCAGCTCTGCCACTGTGCGTACCGTAGCTTACCCAAGGCAATTTCTGGATAAGGCCACGTGAAGGCACCTTCGCTGGTCAATTCGAAAATCCGGGGCAGAAAGTGCTTGAAATCTTCAACTTCGCCGCATGTGGAAAGCAGATCGGCGGCAAAGGAGGACAGATTCTCGGCGGAGAGCTCACGAAGGGGCTTGGCGTCGAGCTTCAGGATATCCTCGAAGCTGAAGCAGTGAGGGATGCAGCAGGGCATGGTGAGCCGGAAGGGATAACCCGCGAACACCTCGTAAAGATGGTCAATGCTGGAGCGTAAATCACCGACGGCATGAGCTGGCATGAGTGCCCCCCTGCGAACTTAGTCCTTGTACGGGTCGAACTCGTTGGCCCCGGCCATCACCACGATCAAAGGGCGCAGGGTGTGCAGCACCTCGACGGTCTTGCCCTGGGCCTCGAGCACCTCCGGCAGGCGGCGGTACACGTGGGGGCTCTCGTCGAGGCCGCCCCCGCGCAGGGTCACGCCCTTCTGCTTGAGCCACTTCTTCATCGCCCCCTGGGTGACCTGCCCCGGCTGGAGGATCTTCCCGGTCTTGCGGTCCACCTTGCCGAGGGCCTGGCGGCGGCTCATCACCCGGCCCGCGCCGTGGACGGTGGAGAAGAGCGCGGCTTCTTGCAGGGCGCGGGTTTGGGGGCCGGGGTCGGGGGTGCCCTGCAGGATCACCGCGTCGTCGCCCATGCTGCCGCCCACGAAGCCTTTCTGGCCGGGGAAGGCGGGGGTCGCGCCCTTGCGGACGACCACGTACTCCTCGCCGCCGTGGGTCTCCTTCCAGGCGAAGTTGTGGTGGTTGTGAACGAGCTCGAGCTCCCGCCCGCCCAAAATCTGCACCACCTTGCGGGCCACCCACTCCCGGCCCACGTAGGCGTAGCGCCCGGCCAGGTTCATGAGGGCCCAGTAGGCCTGGCCGAGTTCGGAGTTGAGGTCCAAGAGCGCCTCCACCTCGGCGCCCTTCGAGCCCCACGGGCGGTTCTGGGAGAGGGCCATGAAGCCCGAGGCGACGGTGTGGCCGAGTCCCCTCGAGCCGAAGTGCACGCCCACCCAGACGCGGTCCTGTTCATCGGCGAACACGTCCACGTAGTGGTTGCCCGAGCCCACGGTGCCGAGCTGGGCGCGGGCCTTCTCGCGCAGGGCCTCGCGCTCGCCCTTGCCGGGGACGGCCTCCCAGGCCGCGTCCTCGAAGAGGGGGTCGTTCACGGGGGCGTCGTCCGACTTGTTGGAGCGCCCGACGCCGAAGGAGATGGTGCCGGCGATCTCGTCGGCGAGGGCCTCGAGGTGGGGCGCGATCTGTCCGAGCTTCAAGTCGGTGCGGATGGCGGCGCAGCCGCAAGCGATATCGAAGCCAACCCCGGCTACCGAGACCTTGTCGCGGTAGGCCGCTACTCCTCCAATGGGCATGATGTAGCCCACGTGTGAGTCGGCGCATAGCACCGCCCGCTCAGCCCTTTCGTAAACCTGGCGGATCTGGTCTATGGTTTCCCTGTCGGGGTTTCCGAAGACGACGATCCCGTTTTCAATCCGCATCGGTGTGCGCCTCGCTTTTATAAAGGTCTTGATGAACTCGACTTGAGGTGTCGGAAGTTAATGCCACGCACCTTTTGCCCGCACTCGGCACAGCGCATAGGTCGAGTGTAAAGAAGCATTGGGAAAAATAAAACAGCCCGCTGCTCGAGCGGGCCGGTCGAAAAGCGGCTTTCAGCCGACGCGACAACCCGCCGCCCGCGTGAGCGCACGCAGGGAATTCGCGCTGGGTTGGGGCATCCGGCCAAACATGCGGTTTTACACCTCCAAAAGGGTAGGGGCGATGCGCGCATCGCCCCTACGTCTGGTGCCGGGAGCGGGACTTGAACCCGCATGAGCTTGCGCTCGCTACCCCCTCAAGATAGTGTGTCTACCAGTTCCACCATCCCGGCAAGGGCAAAGGACAGTTTAGGAGCCAAGGCCCGGCTTGTCAAGGATGCCCCCGCCCTTGCCAACTGACCGGGGCGGGTGTAGTGTGACCCTGAGCCCGCTAGGGTGACACAGCTCGGCCCGTCCTTGGTGCTGTGGCGCGTAGCCGCAGCTTAAAGTGGGGAAACCGGTGAAGCCCATCGGGGCCAGTCCGGTACTGTCGCGCAACGGTGAGGGTGCATTGGGACCGACCTCCGGTCACCGCCTCGAGTCCGAATACCTGCCAAGGAGCCTCCCGACCCGATTAAGGAGGCACCTCTCGCAAGAAGGGGGAGTATTCGGGGAACCACCGCTTTTCGGATGCCCCTGCTCCCGCAGGGGCGTTTTCTATGCCCCAACCTCCGCGTGAAGGCCGAGCGCCCGTGGGCGGCTCAGGAGGCATAGATGAAGCGTGTGTGGTTGTTCGTGCTGAGCCTGCTGTTTTCCCTGGCCTTTGCCCAGTTCCCGCGCACCCTCAAGGACGACCTGGGGCGCGAGGTGACGGTCCAGGCCGCCCCCAAGCGCGTGGTGGCGATGCTGCCCTCGATCAGCGAGACGGTGTGCGCCATGGACGCCTGCGGCCGGCTGGTGGGGGTGGACGACTACTCCGACTACCCCGCCCAGGTGACCCGGCTGCCCCGGGTGGGCGGGCTGTACAACCCCAACCTCGAGGCCATCGTCGCCCTCAAGCCGGATCTGGTGTTCGTCTCGGTCTACGGCAAGCTGCACGAGGGGCTCGAGAAGGCGGGGGTCAAGACCTTCGCGATCAAGACCGAGAGCTACGACGACATCTTCCGCACCATCCGGCTGCTGGGCCGGGTGCTGGGCCTGGAGGGGCAGGGCGAGCGGCTGGTGGCGCGGGTGCAGAAAGAGGTCTTCGAGGTCGAGAGCCTGGCGGCGAAGGCCAAGAACCGGCCCACCGTCTACTACGAGATCGACCCCACCCCCTACAGCGTGGGCCCCGACTCCTTCATCGGCGTGCTCATCGCCAAGGCCCGCGGCGTGAACATCCTGCCCAAGGAGCTGGGCCTGTTCCCCCAGGTCAGCCCCGAGCTGGTCGTGCAGAAGAACCCCCAGGTGATCATCCTCACCCACCCCGGGCTGGCCGACCTCAAGAAGCGGCCGGGCTGGGCGGGGATCCGCGCGGTGCAGGCGGGCCGCTTCTGCTCCTTCACCGGCGACGGCGACAACCTGCTCTCGCGCCCGGGCCCGCGGGTGGCCCAGGGGCTCAAGCTGCTGGTGGCCTGCCTGCACCCCGAGCTGAGGTGAGAGGGCCGTGGTGAGAGCCCCCGCGCTCCCCTCCGGCCGCCTGCCCCTGCGCCTGGGGGTGACGGCCGCGATGCTGGGCCTGCTGGCGCTGGGGCTGGTGCTGGGGGTCGGCTTCGGCGCGGTCCCGGTGAGCCCGGCCGAGGTGCTGCGGGCGCTGGCGGGCCTCGAGGCCAACCCCATCGTCACCGAGCTGCGGCTGCCGCGGGTGCTGGGGGCCATGCTGGTGGGGGCCGCGCTGGGCCTGTCGGGCGCGGCCTTCCAGGGCCTGTTCCGCAACCCCCTGGCCGACCCCTACCTGATGGGCTCGGCGGCGGGCGCGGCCTTCGGGGTCACGCTGGCGGTGAGCCTGGCGGGCGGGCTGAGCGGGGCCTTCGCCCAGGGGGCGGTGTTCGAGGCGCTGCCGGTCTCGGCCACGCTGTTCGGCTTCCTGGGGGCCTTGCTGGCGGTGGCCGTGACGCTGCTGCTGTCGGGCGGGGCCAGCCGCACCCACGACCTGATCCTGGCCGGGGTGGTGGTGGGGAGCGTGCTGGTGAGCCTGACCAGCTACCTCATGCTCATGGACGCCGACCGGGTGCGGGCGGTGTTCGCCTACACCCTGGGCAATTTGGCCTTCCTGGGCTGGGCGGGGGTGCGCAGCGTGGGCTTCTACCTGCTGCTGGCGCTGCCGCTGGTGTGGGCCTTCGGGCGCACGCTCAACGCGCTGAGCCTGGGCGAGGAGACCGCGCGCAGCCTGGGGCTGCCGCTGGGCCGGCTCAAGCTGTTCCTGATCGCCGTGGTCACGCTGCTCACGGCGGCGGCGGTGGCCCAGGCGGGGATCATCGGCTTCGTGGGGCTGGTGGCGCCGCACATCCTGCGCCGCCTGGCGGGCGGGGACTACCGCTACCTCCTGCCGGCCTCGGCGCTGGGCGGGGCGGTGCTGATGGTCTACGCCGACCTGCTGGCGCGGCTGCTCATCGCCCCGGCCGAGCTCCCGGTGGGGATGGTCACGACCCTGCTGGGCGGGCCCTTCTTCCTGTACCTGCTGTGGAGGGAACGTGGCCGGGCCTGAGGCGGGGCTGCGGGCGGAGGGCGTGAGCCTGGCCTACCG
>NZ_QXDL01000094.1:0-15205 GCF_003574345.1 Calidithermus terrae | reverse complement strand
GGAGTCTCGGGCTCGAGCGGGGGCCTCAGTCGAAGTGGCGGGGGGAGATCTCGTGCGCCAGGTAGGGGTGGCGCAGGGCCGCAGCCTCCTTGTCGAACATGGTCTCCGCCTCGTGGCGCTCGGCGGCCCCGTCGTCCAGCAGCTCGCTCAGCAGGCTGCGCGGATCGACCACGGCGCAGAATAGCGCCCAGGCCGCCCCCATCAGCATCAGCAGGTCGATCCAGCTCAGGCTCATGGCCCCATGGTAGCACCGCCGTCCTGCGCCGGCGGGGGGCAGCTCTCATGATCCGGCCGCCCCGGCGTGCACGGGCGTATATCGTGGGCCCCATGAAGCAGGAGGCTAAGCTCAACGCCAAGGGTTGGTTCGGCGACTGGATCGAGGCCAGGATGCGCGAGCTGGGGATGCGCAACGTGGAGGAGTTCGGCCGCTACGCGGGCATCAACCGCTCCACCATGCACCAGCTGGTCAAGGGGCGGACCTCGCCCAAGGGCACCGAGGTCAAACCCTCCGTCGACACGCTGGTGCGGCTGGCGGTGGCCCTGGGCCGGCCGATCCAGGACCTCATCCCGCGCGTCGCGCCCCGCGCCCCCCTGGGCGACCCCTCGCCGCAGGCGGGCGGCATGGTCCGGGTGCCCGTGGTGAGCGCGGTGGGTGGGGCTGGTGCGCAGGCGCCCGGCGGGTGGGTCGCGGTGGACGAACGTCTCGCCGCCGGGCGCGAGCTCGTGGCCTACCGGGTGTGTGGGGACAGCATGTGCGCGGGCCGCCGGCCCATCGGCCACGGGGACCTCATCGCGGTGGACCGTCGGGGTCACCCGGCGCCGGGGGCGGTGGTGGTGGCCCGGCTGGCCGGCGGGGCGGTGGTGTGCCGGGTGTTCCAGGACGACCACTTCGGCGCACGTCTGGTATCCCTGAACCCCCTCAGCCTCGACGTCGCGCCGCCGGTCGTCCCCCTGGGCGACGTAGCCGAGATCTTAGGCCCGGTGGTGCTGGTGCAGGGCGAGGTGGGGCACCTGGGTTCCAAACCGTCCGAGCAACCGGGGGTCTCATGATCCCGGCACCCACCGTGTCGGAGGCTGCTATCATCGACTTATGAAGCGCAACCCCCTCAAACACCTTCGGTTCCACAAGACCGATCCCGACCTGATCCTGCGCCGCCTTTTGGTGGTTGCCAGCGCGGCGGTGTTGCTGAGGGCGATCGCCGGCTTCGTGACGGACCAGGGCCTCTGGGCGCCCTCGGCGGTTTTCGGAGGGCTGGGCCTCTACATAGCGACCAAGGCCTGGGCGGACCATCGCCGGTTGGGCTCGGCCGTCATCGTTGCACTGATGTTGATAGTAGCGTTGGTCTGACCTGACCGGCGACGCCCAGGCCGGGGGGCGTAGGCACCCCCCGGCGATTCTGTTTCTGTTGCTCCGGTCGGGGGTAGGGGGCGGGGGCCTGATGCAGCACCCCCCTCCAGACCCCCAGCGCCCAGGCGCTCACCCGCTCATTTCCGGACCTGCCCCGCCCGGCACCACGTCCCGCCGCAGTCGCCAGGCCCTTCGAAGCGGACGAGGGTGACGTAGCCCTGGCGCTTGCCCTCCACGCCCTCCTCCTCGAACTGCCAGGCCCCGCGCGAAAATTTCACCACCTCCGGCAGGTCGCGCCGGCCCGCGAGGTGGCGGCGCCGCCAGCGGAAACCGAAGGCCTCCACCGTCTCGCCGTCGAGCTCCCTGGCGCCCAGGAAGGCCCAATCGAAGCAGCCCACGCAGGCCAGCGGCAGCACGTAGCCGCCGGGGGGAGGCGGGGCGGGGCGGTAGCCCTTGGCCCCCCACTCGCGCAGCAGCTCGAGGTAGTCCTCCGCGGTGGCCTCGAGCTCGAGGCCGTGCCCCAGCGGGCTGGTGAGGTGCAGGCGCAGGCGCATGCCCGCATTGTACCGGGGGTCACCACGCCCCCGCCGGCGACGTCGCCCATAGGGGGATTTTGTTGTCTAGGGCGAGAAAAGTCCCATTCCCGGCGACCGCCGACTTGGCGCCTCTCATCCGCCAAGGGTGCGGTAATAAATCGCGGTGGCTTGGCGGTGACCCCGTTCCCACTCCTCGCGGGCCTCGCCCTCGGGGTAGGGGTTCGCCTCGAGCGGCTCGCCCATCTTCGAGGCCCAGTAGCCTTCCTCGAAGGCAGTGTGAACCAGGACTGCTCGCAGATGCTCACCCTCCTCGGCCGCGGTGGGGAGGTTGGGGTGGGGGGCTAGCTCCACCAGAAGGCGAATGTACTCCCCAGTCTGGACGGAAATTTCGGGGCCTTCGAGGGCAAACTCAACGTCAAGCAGAAGGTACTCCACCCCGTCGATCGCCACCCGGGGGCCCAGCGCTCTTAACAAGGCTTCTCGGCTACGCTCCACCGTGACCGGGCTCCCGACGACGTGGGCTATGAGCCGGTAGCCCCTGGGGCGTGTCTCGAAGGAACGAAGCTGGAACATACACTATTCTTTCATACCATCACACTTACATCGGTGGTACAGCGCCCGGATGAAGCAACGTTGCTGCGAGGAGTCCTGGTTCACAAAACTCGGATAAGGATGTCACCGATCTCCGGAGTAGGGCCCAAGGATTGGGGTCGGCCGTCGACCTTGATCGGTCTGGGCGGTATGCGAGGGTCTTCGCCTCACCTCGACTATCCTTAGAACCCGCGCCGTCCCGAAAAGCAAAGGAGATCCGCCGAGATCTGGCCTTGCCAGATGGAGATTTCGCGAGCACTGAGGTGTGGGGGCTTACCCCAGCCGGGGTCAAGTTGCCCGAGGAGTTCCCGACCCTTTTCCCGAGGTAACCATCTGGAGCGTGTCAGTGTCAGGCCGGACCATAGACGCGTACCAGTGTTCGGAATAGTGCCATGACCAGCTGGGGCTGTGCTGGGGCGGTTTGGGGCAAGTCCACGACGAGGACAAGCCGATACACCTATCCAGCCATCAAGCCAGGGTTACAGAGGCGGAGCTCAGGGAGTTAGTGCAGATGTTTGTGTTTGTTGCCGGTCTGGACCTCAGCCGGATCGCCAAATTCTCAGGGTTAGATCGCAATGCGGTTGATCGCTACTTGCGATTAATCCAGACGCTTTGCCAGGCTCTGCGAAACCGAATCACCTTCCAGGGTGATGGCGGGCAAGGGGATAGCGAGGTGTCGCTGGGTTATTGCTAGATTAGGGGTGTGTGGTCTGATAACGAATCCCCCGTGGATCTCCTGCGTTTCCGGTATATCGCCGAGGCGGTCAGGGACCTTGTCCACCAGAAGGACCTTCTGCCGGTGACTATCGGCGTGTTTGGTGACTGGGGTAGCGGAAAGAGCACCGTGATGCGGATGGTCAAGGCCGAGTTGAACCGGCCGGACTTCTTGGTGCTCGAGTTCAACGGGTGGCTGTTCGAGGACTACGAGGACGCCAAAAGCGCCCTACTTGGGAGCATCCTGGACGAGATCGGCGCGCGTACCAAGGACCAAGCCGGGCCGGTCAGGGACCTCCTGGCCCGGCTCAAGGGTTTCGTGCGGCGGATCGACGTGGGCAAGGGACTGGGCCTGCTCGCCCGGGCCGGGCTCCCCCTAGCGCTCGGGCTGCCGCAGCTCTCCCTACTGGCACTCAGCGGTGAGCTGCAGAAGGCTATCCAGGAGGGCTTGGAATCCCTTAAGCAGGATCCCCAGAAGGCGTTCGAAACCCTAGGCGGGCTGATTAAGCCGGAGGACGCCTCGGAGGTCCGCAACACCATCCGCTGCTTCCGCAACGACTTCGGGCAGCTGCTGGCAGAGGCCGGGATCACCCAACTGGTGGTGCTGATCGACGACCTGGACCGCTGCTTGCCCAGCACCATCATCGAGACCCTCGAAGCCATCAAGCTCTTCCTCTTTGTTCCCAATAGCGCGTTCGTGATTGGGGCCGACGAGGACCTGATCCGGTATGCGGTGCGCCAGGTCTACCGCGACCTTGACGCCGACGGGCGTGAGGTGGGGAGGGATTACCTGGAGAAGCTCATCCAGATCCCGGTCGCCATCCCCCCGCTGAGCCGTGCGGAGAATCACGCTTACATCAACCTGCTCTTCGCCCAGAAGCGTCTGGCTCCTGAGGACTTCGGGAAAGTGCTCGAGTCAGTGCAGGCCTTCGTCGCCAATGACCTGCAAACCCTCTCCTTCGACCTGGCCAGAGCTCGAGAGATATTCGCGGATGCCCCCCACAAGGTGACCCAGGAGCTCGTGGGCGACCTTGCTCTGAGTGGCCAAATTGCCAAGGTGGCACTGCCGGGGCTGGAGGGCTCGCCCCGCCGCACTAAGCGCTTCCTCAACAGCCTGCTGCTACGGAGCGCGCTCGCCAAGGCAAGGGGGCTCGAGCTGAAGATGGACGTCCTAGCCAAGCTGATGAGCCTGGAGTACATCCGGCCGGTCTACTTCAAACAGTTGGCCACGCTGCAGGCTAGCCAGGAGGGCAGAGCAAAGGAGCTTGCTGCGGCGGAGGCCGAGGTGAGGGGCACCGATGCGGCGCAGCAAGACTCAGGAGCGACGGGTGAGGGAAAGGCAATCCCCAGTGGACGGGGGCAGCCGAGATCCAGGGTAGAAACGCCTCAAACGGATGCTGACCTGGCCCGACCGGACACCGAGTCGGAGTGGCTGGTTGACTCTTGGATGCGGGTATGGCTGGCGGCAGACCCGCCCTTGACGGGTGAGGATCTTCGTCCTTACTTCTTTATCGCCCACGACCGAATAGGGGCGCTAGAGACGCTACCAAATCCCTTGAGCCCCAAAGCCCTGGCGGTTTTCCAGAATCTGATTTCGGAGAAGGACCTGTTGAGCCGGCGCGGGTTAGAGGCTGCGAAGAAATTAAGTGAAGGCGACCTTGCGGCCGTGGTGCAGGCGTTCTCGGAGAAGATCCGACAGGCATCAGGCAAAGAAGCACAGCACCTCGTGCGGGTATGGGTGAAGCTGGCCGAGGCCCGCCCCGTCTTGATTCACCAAGCGCTCGCCCTCCTCGCGTCCGTGCCCCATGAAACCGTTGCTTTAAGCATACCGGTCAGCGTCTCCTATTTGGCAAAGCAATTCCCGGAACATCGATCGATAATCGAGCAACAGCTACGGATATGGGCGGAATCGAAGAAAAACAACCTCGCGAATAGCGCCCGCGAACAACTCGCGCGACTTCAGAAAGTCAACTAAACCTAAACTATTCTATACTCGAGCGAGCTATGGGAACGTCCAGCTCATACGGCGGGCGCGGTGGCCGGGGAAGCCTGCTCCCGCCCTGGGCCCCTGATCCGCCCAAAATACCGATCTCAGGCCAAAACCAGGACTCCGCTCTGCCCGTCCCACCACAGCCTCAGCCTGCGCTGATATCGCCCGGCCTCTGGCGGAGCGCGGCGCGGGCCGTCGGCGATCTGGCGCGGGGGGCCGCAGGAGCCAGTATGGGTCGGGCGGTACGTCGCTATGCCCGGGCTGCAGGAGGAGGCCGGGTCGCTCCACGTGCCGCCATCGAAGGGGTTCGTGCGGGCGCGCGGCTTGGGAGGTTTTTCGGCCAAGTCGCGACCGGCGGCCTCGGGGAGGCCGCTCGAGCCCTAGGCATCACCGACTTGGTGGGTCGCACCCCCGAGGCCATTCTCTGCGGTCTGGTGGACCAGATCGCACCTGCCGGGGAGACGCTGGAGGCGAGCGCGGCCCGAGCTGCTATCGCCACTACCCTCGACAGCTTCCTTGAGCGGCTGGACCCCGATGACCCCGAGGCCACCCGGCTCGACGCTCCGCAGGTCGAGGAGTTGATGCGGGAGTACGTGATCAATTACGCCTACGAGCGCTTCAGCTCAGAGATGTGCGGTCGCCTTGAACGGGACCAGGTCGACCTGGACCGGGCACTCGAACTCTCTGAGCAAGCCCGGGACTTCATAGCCGCCAAGCTGCAGGAGAAGCTCATGGACCGGGCCGTGGATATGAACCTGTTGGCCACGGATCCGAGCACGCAGGAACGCGTCAGCTACGAGCTCATGCAGGAAACCTTCGCCATACTGGAGGACGGCGAATGACCCATCACTTCGCGGCGCGCCTGGGCCCGAAGGACGGTTTCGAGCCGAGAGTGCCGGCGGACGCCGGCCGGCTTTACGTCGCCGAGCTCGACTCGCTCCTTCGCTCCGGTCACGGCCGGACAGCGGGAAGGGTCGAGGCTGTTTTGCGGTCTCACGGGCGCAATGCCAGCGTTCGCTCACGGGACCTGCTCAGGCTCGCGGTAGCCGTGTACTGTGCCGACCTGATGACCCCGCGGCGCCAGTCCTATGACCGCTGGACCCGCCACATCCGGCTGTACCTGGCCTTGGAGGAGCCCGATCCATGGCAGGCTGAGGGCGAGGCCCTGACGCGGCTGTTGCGCTTCTTGACGGGGGATCACTGGGAACTGGACATCCGCCCAGGTGACCCCGAGCCCTGGCCTGCATCGCCTGAGGACGATGATTCCCGGGGCTTCGACACTGTCTGCCTGTTCTCGGGCGGTCTGGACTCCTTCGTCGGGGCCCTCGACCTCCTCAGCCGGGAACAGCGGGCGGTGCTGGTCGGGCACTACGCCCGGGGCTCAGGCGCCACCAGCGTATCCCAGGCTGCGGTGGGGGAGATCGTGCAGGATAGGTACGGCTCTGCCCATGCGCCCCTGTTGCGCTACTTCGTGTCCCCGCCTCGCCAGCCCGGGCGGGACCGGGAGAACACTACCCGGGGCCGGTCGCTGATGTTCCTGGCGTTGGGTGTGGCCACGGCCGAGGCGTTCGGGGCGCGACGCTTAGTGGTGGCCGAGAATGGGCTGATCTCGCTCAACGTGCCGCTCACCAGCACCCGGCTGGGCAGCCTCAGCACGCGCACCACCCACCCTCACTTCATCGACATGTTCCGCGGGCTGTTGCGTGCGGTGGGCCTCGAGGTCGAGCTCGAGCTACCCTACCGCTTTAAGACCAAGGGTGAGATGCTGCGGGAGTGTTCCGAGCCCGACCTGCTAATGGAGGGCCTACCCTCCACCATCTCCTGCGCCCACCCCGAGGCCATGCGCTTCGCCGGGGCCCCCAACACCCACTGCGGCTATTGCCTGGCCTGCATGATCCGCCGGGCCGCGGTGGAGGCCGCCGGGTTGAAGGACCCCACCCGCTACGTCTACCCGGACCCGAGTAGCCTCTCGGGCAAGAGCGCGGTGGACCTGAAGGTGCTCCGGCTCGCCTTGGCCCGCTACGCCAAGAAGCCGCCCCGCATGGCCGACCTGCTCCGCGCGGGGCCGCTCCCCGGAACGGACGACGAGCGCATGCAGCTCCTCGGGGTGTACCGGCGGGGTATCGACGAATTGCGGGCCTTCCTCGCCAGCCAGGGGCTCTAGCCGTGGCCCGGCTGCACGACACCCACTGCCACGTCGACCTCTACCCCGACCCGGGCGAGGTCATCGCGGCCACCGAGCTAGCCGGGGTGTACACAGTGGCGGTCACCAACGTCCCCAGCGTATTCCCCCGGTGTAAGGAGCTGCTCTCAGGGCGTCGTTTCCTGCGCCCCGCGCTGGGGCTGCACCCTGAGCTGGCGCGAGAATACCACACCGAGCTCGGGCTATTCGCCGCCCTGCTCGAGGAGACCCGCTACGTCGGCGAGGTGGGGCTGGACTTCACCACCAGGGACCCGGCCGAGCGCCGCCTGCAGCGGGAGGTATTCGGGCGGGTCCTCGAGCTGGCGGCAGGCCGGGGCAAAATCCTCACCGTCCACAGCCGCCGGGCCGCGCAGGACGTGGTGGAGATGGTGGGGCCGGCCTACCCGGGCCGGGTGATCCTGCACTGGTACAGCGGGCCGCTGGGAGTGCTCGAGCGGGCGCTGGCGAACGGCCTGTACGTCTCAGTCAACCCCGCGATGCTGCGAAGCCAGAGGGGGCAGGAGGTCATCCGGAGCATCCCGCTTGGGCGCATGCTCCTGGAGACGGACGGCCCCTTTGTGCGTTCGGGCGCCGGGCCAGCTCAGCCCCGCGACTTGGCGGCGGTAGTGGAGGGGGTCGCTGACCTCCTGGGGCTGGAGGCCATCCGAGTCGGGCGGGCCGCCCACGCCAATTTCCGTCAACTCCTCCACGACGAGCCCCCGGCAGACGCCGGCTGTGTCAGCGGGCCCGAGTGAAAGCACTTCGCCTATAGCATCAAGGACGATCGCTCCCCCTGTGGGCACAGCTGATCCCTCCCGGCCTGCCGCTTGGCGCGGCGGCACTGCTGCAGGGTGGTCACCGCCTGGGGGTCTACGGCAAGCAAGGGCCATTCTGAGGAGTTCGTGACCCCACCCAGGACATGCGCCAAGCGCCCCAGCCGTTGGAAGCCCGACTACTCCGGGATGCGTACGGGGCTTCGGGCGTCGCCGGCGAGATCTGGGCTGCGCTCGAGGCCCCCGGATGGCTCGGCGAGGACGGCCCATCGCCCTGTTCAGTGGGTTCTTGAAGCCGGGAAAGCCTGCCCCGGACGACCCAGAGGGACCGAACCCGAACATGAAGCTAAAGGCGTGGCTGGGACGGCGCGCCCTCACGGGGCGGTGCCCGCTGCGAGCTCCCTCAATTTGCGCGCCTCGTTGACCAGCCCGCTCGCCACCGCCAGGTCCGTGGCCTCGTGGACCAGCTGGCGGTACAGGGGATCCGCCCGCCACCCCTGTGCCCACAGGTAGGCGGCGTACCGCTGCCTGACGAGCACCAGGTGCAGTGCCCCGGCCTCCCGGCTGCGGGTGATCCCCTCGTAGGCCGCCTCGAAGCGCTCGGCGGCCTTACGGTGCTGGCCGGACTTTAGGTAAGCCGTCCCCAGGTCGCACTCCAGCAGCCACATCCGTGGGCGGTAGTCGTCCAGGTGGACCGGCATCTGCTCGCGGGCCGTGGCGTAGAGACGTTCTGCCAGGCGCACGCCGAAGCGCGGCAGCTCCACCAGCGCTTTGAGCTTGTCCTGGGCCAGCAGGCCGGCGAATTGGGCGCTGTAGGCCCGCACCCTCCGGAGCCCGCGATCCCCGGCACACTCCTGTTCCTCGCGCCGCAGGTACCCTTCTAGCGTGTCCCAGGCTTCCCGGTACAGCCCCAGCCGCCGTAAGGCGATGGCCCGCCCGCGCAGGGCGTTGTGATAACCCTCTACGGCCCTCGCCTCGTCCGGGGGGTCTTTCTGCGCCAGCACCCGCCGGGCCGCCTCCAGGGCTATCCCCGCTTTGTACAGCGCGTCCACCACCCGGTCCCGCACGGACTGGACATCGTTGGCCACCAGCGCGACCTCCAGTAGCGCGGCCGGCTGACCGCCCAAGTCGAGGTGCAGCAGCACCAGCCCGGCCAGGGAGATGGCCTCCTCGTAGCAGCGCCTGCTCTCCTGGGGCACACGGGCGAAGGTGGCCTCTTCGCGCTTGCGGCGAACGCCCCAGACGTACTGGGCTAGAGCGCCTGCGTCGATCTCGCGGGCAATCGCCCGGCGCGCGCGGTGCCGGGCGTCGACGGCGGCGCGGTAGTGTTCGAATAGGTGCTGCTGCTCGGTCTCTGAGCAGGCCAGGCCTGCCAGGAGGTGCCGCACCAGACGTAGCTCCTCGGGGTCGACGGGCCGATCGAGGTCGCGGACCGCCTCCGTGTAGGGCCGCAGGAGCCGGTAGACCGTCTCGTGGCTGACCCCCCGCCGCTGGGCGTAAGCGCGCACGCTAGGCGCGGTGCGGCCCACGAACCCCTTGAGGGCGGTGGCAAACACCTCGTGGTGGAGGTGGGCCTCCTGGTTGAGGCGCACCCCTTCCAACCCTCCGTAAAAAACCCGCGCGTCCGTCAACGCGGATGAGAGCTCCCCCTGTCACCGTGGTATGCGGAGGCCGAAAGGAACCTCCGCGCAGGCAGGGAGCCGGCCCCGTTCACCCCCATACCTCACGATAGCCGGTCCTCCCGATCAACGACAAGCGGCGCGGCCCCCGACCAAGGCTGACCGCGCCCCGCTACCCCCGGTGAAGGAGGTGAAGGGATGATATACCGCGCAGCACGCCTGTGGGTAGCCCTGGCCCTCGGGCTCCTGCTGGCGCTGGCCGCGCCCGCCGCCGCACCCGGCGCGGGCCCCGGCAGCCCAGCCCCGGCCGCCGAGGACGGCAGCAAGCCCAACGGCGGCGGGTAGCCCGCCCGCGGCCCTCGGGGGGCGGGGAACCGGTTCCCCGCCCCCCGAGGCGTCAGGTATGATCGTCCTGGCCCCACGAGCCCGCGACCATGAACGCCCGGGACGTCCGCCTCTCCGCGCTCGCGCTCGTCGAGAACGGGCGCCTGGAGCCGGCGCTGGAGCTGCTCGAGCGCGCCGTCGAGCGGGTGGCCCGGTACGCCGACTGGGCCGAGCTGGTCGAGGTCCCCCGCGCCCTCCCCGCCGGCCTCCTGCTCGAGGACCCCCGCTGGGCCCGGGCCTACAGCGCGGCGCTGGTGGGGCTGCGCGAGGAGCGGCCGCTGCTGGAGTTCTCCGGGGCCTTCTGCGCGCGCCACCCCCTGCCCGACAGCGCGCCGGTGCTCTCGGACCGGGCCTGGGCCCTGCTCAACCAGGACCGCTACGCCGAGGCCCAGGCCGCGCTGGAGGCCGCGATCCCCCACCTCGGCGGCTGGCGGCGGGGGGTGGCCCTGCGGCGGCTGGCCCAGGCCCGCTTCGAGCTGGGGGGGGACTGGCGGGCGGCCCTCGCCGAGGCCTACCCCCTCCTCGCGGGGCGCCTGAAGGGGCTGGCCCTCAACGAGGAGGGGCACCTGTGGTCCCGCCTGCACGACCACGCCCGGGCGCGGGAGAAGTGGCTCGAGGCCCTGGTCCTGCTGGAGAGCGACCCCTTCCACCTGGCCTGGGTGCACCACAGCCTGGGCCAGTCCTACCTGCGCGACCTGAGCCCCGAGGCCGAGCGGCACCTCCGCCGGGCCGAGCAGCTCACCCGCTCCCGCGCGGCGCGGGCCTTCCGCGCGCGGGCCCTGCAGGGGTGGGGCAACTACCTGCGCAGCCGCGGGGAGTGGGCCCGCGCCGAGGCCGCCTACCGCGAGGCCATCCGCTGCGCCCGGGAGGCGGAGGACCTGCGGGTGGCCTACTGGAGCCTGGGGCGCTGCTACCGCCTGCAGGGGAGGCCCGCCGAGGCGCTGGAGGTGCTGCAGCACGCGCTGGCCCTTTTCCCGCCCGAGCGGGCCCCGGTGCAGGTCGAGCGGGCGGCGGCCCTGCTGGCCCTGGGCCAGGAGGAGGCGGCGCGGGCGGCGCTGGAGGCGGCTGCCTTCGTCTTCCCCCACCAGCTGTGGCTGGCCAGCGTCCTCTACGCCGAGCTGGCCCGCCGCGCCGGTGACGGCTCCGCGGCCCTCCAGCTGATCGCCGAGCTGCCGGTGGAGCACTTCCAGGTCCGCGAGGAGGCGGGTTGCTGGGGCGAGCTCTTCGCCATGGCCCGCCTGGCCGGGCAGCCCGCGCCGCGGCCGCTGGAGTACCTGGCCCACGCCGTGGTGCGGGTGCAGGCGCTGGGGACGCTGAAGGTCTGGGTCAACGCTCAGGCCGTGCCGATCAAGCCCACCGGCCGGGTCGGCGAGCTGCTGGTGCTTCTGCTGGAGCACGGCCCGCGCACCGCCGCCGAGAAGCTCGTCGAGCTGCTGTGGCCCGGCAGCACGCCCCGGGACAAGCGGCAGGCCTTGTGGCAGCTGGTCGACGAGCTGCGCCGGGCCCTGGGCTGGCCCGGCAGCGTGCGGGCCGCGGGGGGGTGCCTGGAGCTCGACCCGCAGGCCCGCTGGGAGTACGACGTCGGCGAGGCGCGGGCCTGCGGGCGGGCCCACGCCCCCTTCCTGGAGGGCGTCTACAGCGAGTGGGCCCAGGAGGTGGCCCAGGAGGTCGAGGGGCTGCGCCGCCGGGGCGAGCGCCGGCCCGACCTCAACTGAGGGCCCGGGCCTGACAAGGGCGCGCTCAAACAACCCCACAGCAACCCGCACGCCCGCGGCCGGTAGACGGCCGCTAGGCGGTCCTCACGGATACTTCATGACGGGCCGGTTCCGGCCCGCAGGAGCTTCCGGGAGGTGGTTTGCTGATGAGAAAGAGCAGGGGGAGCGGACGTGCGGAAGGGCATGGGCACAGAGGCGGGCCGGTCCACGGGCCCTGGCTGGTTGCCCTGGCCCGCGCGGCGAGGGGGCGCAAGGAAGCGGGGTGATCTCGGGTGGCCACAAGGTGGACGCGTTGGTCGCGGTTGCTGGCGTCGCTGGGGCTGGTGGCGCTGCTGTCCTCGTGCATCGACCGGGAGCCCCCGCCGACCTACTTCGTGCGGGTGGTGAACTACTGCCCCTTCGCGGTGGACTTCCACATCGACGGCACCTACCAGCTCACGGTGCCCTCGAGCGGCGGGGTGCGCACCGTCGTCGGCATCCCCAAGGGGGTGCACCGGCTGGAGGCCTACTCCACCAGCACCAACCACTACTTCGAGCGGTACCTGGACTTCTACACCGACTGGGAGTGGACGCTGTGCCCCGGCGCGGCGGCCGCGGGCGACGGGCCCGCGCAGGAGGCCCGGCCGGCCGGGCGGTGAGCCCCGGCCCGCGCGGGCGCGGGCGGGGGCGTGCGTGACGTCGTGGGACGTCGAGGAGGCACTATGAAGCGTTGGCTGTTGGCGTTGCTGGCCGGTGCGGCGGCGGCGGGGTGCGCCCCGCGTATGGGCGTCCCGGCCCTGGTCGACCCCTCCCTCAGCGCCGCCGCGCTGCGGCAGAGCAGCACCAGCGTGCTGCCGGTGGCCCTGGGCCAGTCGGTGCGCGCGGCGGACTACCCCGACGTGCGGCGGCTGGCCAACGAGCGGGTGGCCAACCAGCTGCCGGTGGCGCTGGCGGGGATCAAGCTCAGGCCGGTCGCGGAGACCCTGGAGGTGCTGCAGAAGTCCAACCTGGTCGACGCCTACGCCGCGGTGCTGTTCGGCTTCGAGCAGACCGGGGTGATCAACGGCGCCCGGATGAACGAGATCGCCAAGGCCCTGGACTCCCGCTACGTGGTGGTGCCCTTCCTGCAGAAGATGGCCACCTTCCCCGACCGCTCCAACCCCTACTGCAGCGAGCGCTACGAGAGCGCGTTCTACCTGGTCATCTACGACGCCTCGCTCTCCAAGACGGTCTACGAGGGCACCGGCACCGCGGCGGGCGTCGGCCGCTGCCTCTTCGGCGGCCAGACCTACGCCGACGCCATGAACCGCGCCATCGACGACGCGGCGCGGCAGCTGACCCAGGCCATCAAGTGAGGCCGGGAGGAGCGTGGAGCATGAGGAAATTGAGGAAATTCCTGAGCGTGGTGTTGGCGGCGGCGGCCCTCTGCGGGCTGCAGGTGGGCCTGGGGCAGACGTCGGTGGCGGTGTACACCGGCTTCCCCAGCCTGGCGGGGGTGCAGGTGCAGTTCGGGCAGCTCCTGGTCCACGCCGGCCTGGGCTGGTTCGGCGGGCTGGGCGCGGGGGCGGGGTACGTGCTGGGCAGCTACACGCCCTCCTTCTTCACCCCCGGCTCGAGCCTGTCCTGGGGGGTGGGGGCGCAGGTCGAGGCCTACGACCTGCCCGGCGGGTCCAGCGGCGTGAGCGTGATCCCCCAGGTCTTCGTGCTCAACCAGTTCGTCTTCCCCGAGGCCGGCTTCGGGTTCATGGGGAAGTTCTCCCTGGGCTACGGGCTGACCTCCGACGCGGCCTTCGGCTACAGCGGGATCACCACCCTGTTCGGGCTGGGGATCCTGGTCCGGCTCTGAGCCGCGCCGCGCCCCCGCCGCCGGGCTCGAGCGGGGTTGGCGTGGGCCCCTGGGGATCGGGCGGCTTCGGGAACAATTGCGGGTATTGCGCTCCCGTTGCGCCCGCCGTGTAGCCTTGGGCTGTCCAGGCGTATCGGGCGGCGGCTGGGGGGCGACACGCCCGGCCCCCGCCCCCTCGATATTGGGCGATCCCATCGCCGTGCCCGCCATATTGTCGACGTCGGCGCTGTTTACACGAGGTGATTATGAACCCGTCCCGCCCGAACCGCCCGGCCGCACCGTCACCCCTCCCCTCCCTCCCCTCCCTCCTGCCTTTGCTCAGCCTGCTCGCCCTGCTCAGCGGCTGCGACCTCTTCACCCCCAAGCACGAGCTGACCCTCAGCGTCCAGGGCCCCGGGCGGGTCGAGAGCGAACCGGCGGGCATCGGCTGCGGCCCCACCTGCAAGGCCCAGTTCAAGGCCGGCACCAAGGTCACGCTCACGGCCAAGCCCGACGCCGGGTTCGCCCTCAAGGCCTGGGGCGGGGCCTGCTCGGGGGGCAGTCCTAGCTGCCGGGTGACGATGGACGGCAAGCGCAGCGTGACCGCAGCGTTCGTCGACAGCACAAAGCCTATCGTCGCCGTCACCGCCCCCGGCGAGGGGGCCGTCCTCGCCGAGAAGAGCCTGAGCGTCAGCGGCACCGCCTCCGACAACGTCGGGGTGAGCCGGGTGGAATTCAGGCTCAACGGCGGGGCCCGGCAGGCGGCCAGCGGCACCACCAGCTTCAGCTTCACGGTCGAGCTGCGGGAGGGGGCCAACCAGCTCGAGGTCTTCGCGCTCGACCCCGCCGGCAACGAGGGCTCGGCCGCCCGCAACCTGACGCTCCAGCCCCGGAAGTTCACGCTCAGGGTGGCCCGGAGCGGCGAGGGGGCCGTGAGGAGCGAGCCGGGCGGGATCGACTGCGGCCCCGACTGCGAGGAGGAGCTGGCCGAGGGGACCCGCGTGAGCCTGACCCCCACCCCCGCAAGCGGGCATGCCTTCGCCGGTTGGGAGGGCGCCTGCGGCGGGCTGGGGGCCTGCGTCGTGACCATGGACGCGGCCAAAACGCTGACGGCCAACTTCAGCAAGGGTAAGGTATCCCTCACCGTCAGCAAGCAGGGCACCGGGACCGGAACCCTGAGCAGCGACCCGGCGGGCATCCAGTGCGGCGCCGAGTGCGTCGCCCTGTTCGAGCTCGGCGCCAAGGTCTCCCTAAAGGCTCAGCCGGCAGCCGGCTCGACCTTCGCCGGCTGGGGCGGCGCCTGCAGCGGCGCCGGCCCCTGCACCCTGACCCTCGACGGCGCCAAGGCGGTGACCGCGGCCTTCCACTCCGACCAACCCCGCCACGCCCTCAGCGTCAGCGTCAAGGGCGACGGCCGGGTCGTCAGCGAGCCGGCCGGCATCGACTGCGGCCAGGACTGCTCCGAGGTCTACGACGCCTCCGCCAGTGTCAGGCTGACCCCCGCCCCGGCCCAGGGGGCGGGCTTCATCGGCTGGGGCGGGGGTCAGCC
>NZ_QXDL01000093.1:0-15328 GCF_003574345.1 Calidithermus terrae | reverse complement strand
GCCGAGAGCGGGGCCGGGAGTGCCGGGGTCTGGGGCGGGCTGAGCGAACGGTTCCTGGAGCTCGGGCCGCCCCAGGGCTACCGGCCGCCCCGGAGGGGGCCGCTCGAGCAGGCCCTGCTGCTGGCCGACCGCCTAGCCGCGCGGGTAGAGCCAGGCGCCCGATAGCCGCTCCTGGGCATAGCGCCGGGCCTCGAGCTCCCAGGCGTGGCAGCGCTCCAGGGCTCGCTCCGGCGCGAACAGCTCGGGCGCGAAGGGGACTCCCAACAGCTTCTGCAGCCAGTCGGGGTTGAGCTCGAGGCCCTGCTCGGCCAGGGCACCCACCAGGGCGATCCCGACGGGGAGGGCGCGGGCGAGGGGCTCGAGGGCGTGGATTTGCACCCCCGCGCAGGGCTGCCCGGCGTGTTTGGAGAGGGCGGGGGTGAAGTAGGCGGGGCGGAAGCGCACCGGGCCGAGGTCGAGGCCGTTGAGCCGCCGGGCCAGCGCCGCCGCGTCGAGCCCGGGGGCGCCGGCGAGGCGGAAGGGCAGGGCCGTGCCGCGCCCCTCGGAGGCCGTGCTGCCCTCGACCAGGCAAGTGCCCACGTAGAGGCGGGCGGTCTCGAGGTCGGGGAGGTTCGGCGAGGGGGGGACCCAGGGCAGGCCCCCGTAGCCGAAGGGCTCGAGCGGGTCGCAGGGGATCACGTGGGCCTCCGGGCTCACCAGGCGGGCGCACTCCCCGAGGGTCAGGCCGTGGCGCAGGGGGACCTCGAGCGCCCCCACGAAGGAGCGGAAGCGCGGCTCGAGCACGGGCCCCTCCACCAGGGAGCCCAGGGGGTTGGGCCGGTCGAGCACCACCACCCGGGTGCCGGTCTGCCGGGCGGCCTCGAGCACCTGCACCAGCGTGGAAGTGTAGGTGTAGAACCGTGCCCCCACGTCCTGCAGGTCCACGAGCAGGGTGTCCACCTGGGCGATGAGCCCCTCGACCTCGGGGGCCTTCTTGGGGTAGAGGCTGTGGGTGGGCAGGCCGGTCTGGCGGTCGGTGGCGACCTCGGGCGCCTCCCCGGCCTGCCCGGAGCCGTCGATGCCGTGCTCGGGGCCATACAGGCGCTCGAGCCGCACCCCCGCCCGCAGGAGCGCCACCGCCGAGGGGGTGAGGTCGCGGGTCACGCCCGCCGGGTGGGTCAGCAGGCCCAGCCTGCCGGGGCGGGGCAGCAGGCGGGGGTCGGAGCACAGGCGCTCGAGTCCGGTCATAAGGTTGGCCGATAGCTCAAAACGAGGACGGCTATCAGCTATTCGCCCATGGGCAACTACTTCTCGAACATCGTGTAGTTGCTCTGCAGGATGCGGTTGTCCTTGGCGAAGAAGTTGCCCAGCCGGGCGTGGCCGGCGGCCACCGCGTCGGGCTTGACGATCATGATGACGGGGAGGTTCTGGGCGAACAGCAGTTGCCAGCGGTCGTAGAGCCGCTTGCGCTCGGACTGGTCGCCGAGCTGTTCGGCCTGGCGGAAGATCTCGTAGATGTTCTTCTCCCAGCCCAGCATCTGGCCGAACTTGGGCTCTTCCCCGCTCTTCTCCGGCCACACCGAGCGGTGCCAGTAGTTGAGCTGGCCGCCGGGCTGCCAGATGTCCTTGCGCAGCTGGGGGTCGGGCTGGTCGCCGAAGGCCACGATGATGCTCTCGAAGTTGCCGCTGGTGGCGGTGGGGAGCACGGTGCTCTGCTGGATGCCCTGCAGGTTGAGCTTGACCCCGACCTGCCGCAGGTCGTTCTGCAGGATGGCGGCGATGGCCGAGACGGGGATGGAGTCGGAGGCGTAGGTGAGGCTGAACTCGAGCGGCCTGCCGCTGCTCAACCGCCGCACCCCGTCGGGGCCGCGCTTGAGGCCGAGGCTCTCGAGCAGCGCCGCCGCCGACTGGAGGTCGTACTTGCCGAGGTAGGAGCGGGTGTCGTAGTACCAGAAGGTGCCCGGGGCCACCCCGTGGCCGGGCAGGCTGGCGAGGCCGTTGTACACGTCGTCGATGACGCGCTGGCGGTTGAGGGCGGCCTGCATGGCCTTGCGGAAGGTGAGGTTGCGGAAGAGCTCGGCGAGCTCGGGGTTCTTGGCGTCGAAGTTGAAGCCCCAGTGCGGCGGGGAGGTGAAGATGGTCACGCCCTTGAGCACCCGGATCTTGGCCCCGGCCACCTCCTGGCGCTTGAGGTCGGGGAACTGCGCGCCGGTGATGGGCACCGAGTCGAGGTTGCCGGCCTGGAACTGCGCGACCTGCAGGTTGGGGTCGCGGATGACGAGGTACTCGAGGCGGTCGAAGTAGGGCAGCGGGTTGCCCTGGGGGTCGCGCCGCCAGGAGTTGGGGTTCCTGACCAGCGTGACCTTCTGGTCCACGGTGTAGCTCTGGATCACGAAGGGCCCGGTGCCCACGATCTCCTTGGGGTCGGTGTTGGTCGCCCAGGCCCTCGAGAAGCCCTGCGCGTCCTGCAAGGGCTTGAACTGCGCGAGCTTGTGGCGCGGCAGGATGGGCGAGAAGGTCAGGGCTTGCAGCACCGCGCCGTAGGGCTTGGCGGAGATGACCCGGAAGGTGAGGTCGTCCACCTTCTCGAACTTCAGCGGCACCCCCGCCACGGTGAGGGTGGCGGCCTGGTTGCCGCGCAGGTTGGGGTTGAGCGCGACCTCGGTGAAGGTGAAGAGCACGTCGTCGGCGGTGAAGGGGGTGCCGTCCGACCACTTCACCCCCCGCCGCAGCTTGACCGTGACCGTGCGGGCGTCGCGCGAGAAGGACCAGGACTCCGCCAGCACGCCGCTGAGCTCGAAGGTCAGGGGGTCGAGCTGCATCAGCCGGTCGAGCACGTTGTTGAGCACGGTGTAGGCGAAGTTGTCGATGACCGAGAAGTAGTTGAAGCTCTGCGGGCTGGCCCCCAGCGGCAGCGTGAGCGTGCCGCCCCGCTTGCCGACCTCCTGGAACAGCGAGAGCGGGACGTTGGCCTGCCCCTGCTGGGCCATCGCCTTAGCGAGGAGTTGGGGGGCCAGAACCCCTGCCCCCAGGGCCAGGGCCGACTTGGACAAGAAGCTTCTGCGGTTCATGTTTGCCTCCAAGGACGTACACCCTACGTTTTTCGCGCTTTTGGCTATCAGCTATCGGCTCTCGGAAGTTCAGTCCACGCTCCGCACGTCCGCCGCGTCGCGCAGCGCGTCGCCGAAGAAGTTGTAGGCCAGCACCGCCACGAAGATCAGGATCCCGGGCGTGAGCAGCCAGGGGTAGAGGTTGAGCGACTGGAAGTTCTGCGCGTCCTTCAGCAGCAGGCCCCAGCTCGCCATCGGCTCCTTGATGCCCAGCCCCAGGAAGGAGAGCGCCGACTCGCCGATGATGTAGCCCGGCAGCGCCAGGGTGGCCGTGACGATGAGGTAGGAGGTGAGGTTGGGGGTGATGTGCCGCAGGATGATGCGCAGGTCGGAGGCCCCGATGGCCCTGGCCGCCGTCACGTAGTCGAGGTCGCGCGCGGCGAGCACCTGCCCGCGCACCACCCGCGCCAGGCCCGCCCAGCCGATGAAGGAGAGCACCGCGATGATGCCCAGGTACACGTAGGTGCTGGGCCAGGAGGCGGGGATGACGGTGGAGAGCGCCATCAGGATGGGCAGGCGGGGGATCGAGAGCAGCACCTCGGTGACGCGCTGGATCACGGTGTCCACCCAGCCGCCGAAGTAGCCCGAGATGCCGCCCAGCAGGATGCCGATGGCGAAGGAGATCAGCACCCCGATCACGCCCACGGTGAGCGAGACCTGCGAGCCGACGAGGATCCTCGAGAACAGGTCCCGCCCGAACTGGTCGCTGCCCAGCGGGAAGAAATACCCCTCGGAATAGGGCACGCCGAAGAGGTGCAGGTCGGTCTTGAGCCCCAAAAAGCTGTAGGGCTCGCCCTGCCGGATGAAGAAGCGGATGGGCGTGGGGCGGGTCTTGTCCTCGACGAAGGTGTTGATGAAGGTGACGGGGTCGCGCTCCTTCTTCATCGGGTAGACGAAGGGGCGCATGAGCCGTCCCTCGTGGACGATCCGCACCCGCTGCGGCGGCTGGTACACGGCGTCGGGGTGCTGGGTGGTGAGGTTGTAGGGGGCCAGGAAGCCGGCGAAGAGGGCCGTCAGGTACAGCACCGCCAGCACCCACAGGCTCACCACGCCGGGCTTGTTCTTGAGGAAGCGCCGCCAGGCCAGGTAGAGCGGGCTGTTGCGGTCGAAGCGGGGCTTGCGGAGGGCCGGGGCGCTCATTCGAGCACCCCCGAGTGAGGCAGCGACACCGCCCCGGCGTTCGGCCGCCGGCGTCGGGCGTTCGGCGGCGAGCTACTCATAGCGGATCCTCGGGTCGGCCCAGGCCAGCGCCAGGTCGGCCAGCAGGTTGCCGATCATCAACAGCACCGCCGACATCATCAGCAGCGCCATCACCACGTACTGGTCCTTGTTGAGCAAGGAGTCGTAGAGGAAGGGGCCGATGGTGGGGAGGTTGAGCACGATGGAGGCGATGATGGTGCTCGAGATGAGGTTGGGCAGCGAGAGCCCGGCGATGCTGATGAGGGGGTTGATGGCGTTGCGCACCGCGTGCTTCCACAGCACCACCCGCTCCGCCAAGCCCTTCGAGCGGGCCGTGCGCACGTAGTCCTGCGAGAGCACGTCGAGCATGTTGGCCCGCATCTGCCGCATGATGCTGGCCGTGCCGTCGAGCCCGATGACGATAATGGGGATCCAGAGGTGGCCCAGCATGTCCACGACCTTCGCCCAGCTCCACGGCGCGTCGATGTACTGCGGGCTGAAGAGCCCGCCCACGCTGGTGCCCCCGGCGCTCAACACCGCGAAGATCAGCAGCAGCGCCACCAGGAAGTCGGGGGTGGCGAGGCCGAAGTAGCCGATGAAGTTCGCCAGCGTGGCCCCGAAGCCGTGGCGCCGCAGGGCGGTGTAGATGCCCAGCGGGATGGCGATGACCCAGGTCGCGAAGACGGTGACGAGCGCCAGGAACACCGTCCAGCCCAGCCGCTCCCAGATCAGCTCGGAGACGGGGCGGTTGTTGAGGAAGGAGTAGCCGAAATCGCCGCGCACCACCCCGGCCAGCCAGTTGACGTACTGCACCCACACCGGCTGGTCGAGGAGGTACTGCTGGCGGATGCGCTCGACGGTCTCGCGGGAGACGCGGGGGTCCTCGAGCATGTTCTCCAGAAACCCCCCCGGCTGGAGCTGGATCACGGCGAAGACCAGCACCGAGATCAGGAGCAGGGTGGGGATCGCCACCAAAAAGCGCTTGAAAACGAAGGTCCACATAAGACGGAGGCCGGGTTCGGGTGCAGGGTCGTGGGTGTGGGGCGCGCCATGCCCCACACCCGCTACCCGACGCCCTTACCTCTGGAACATCAGCGGCACGGGGTTGTAGCCCGGGATCACGCCCAGGCTGTAGACGTAGTTGCCGTAGCGGTTGGAGACCGCGCCCGCGGCGTACTCCTTGGCGATCATGATCACCATCGCCTCGCGGGCGAAGATGGCCTGCCAGCGGTCGTAGAGCGCCTTGCGCTGGGTGACGTTGGTGGTGCTGGCCGCCTTCTCCCAGATGTCGTAGATCTCCTTCTCCCAGGGCAGGAAGTTGTTGAACTGCGGCGCGCCCTCGGGGGTGGCGGGCTGGGTGGACTGGTGCCAGTAGTACAGCGCCCCGCCCGGCTTCCAGATGGGCGTGCGCAGCTCGGGGTCGGGCTGGTCGCCCAGGCCCAGGATGATCGCCTCCCAGTCCTTGCCGCGCCCGGTGGAGAGCAGGTTGGCGGCGAGGATGCCCTGGAGGTTGACCTTGACCCCCACCTGGCGCAGGTCGTTCTGCAGGATGGTGGCGATGCCGGTGAAGGCGGCGGAGTTGGAGCCGTAGGTCAGGGTGAACTCGAGCGGCCTGCCGCTGGGCAGCAGCCGGATGCCGTCGGGCCCGCGCTTGAGGCCGAGCTTGTCGAGCGCGGCGTTGGCGGCCTTGAGGTCGTAGGTGCCCAGGAGCTTGCGGGTGTCGTAGTACCACTCGCTCACCGGGGCCATGCCGTTGCCCGGCAGCTCGGCCAGGCCGTTGTACACGTCCTCGATGACGCGCTCGCGGTTGACGGCGAACTGGATGGCCCGCCGGAAGTCGGAGTTGCGGAAGAGCTTGGCGAGGTCGGGGTTCTTGGCGTCGAAGTTGAAGGCCAGGTGGGGCGGGGAGCCGAAGAGGGCGCGGAACTGCACCACCTTGAAGGGGGCGCCCTGCACCTCGCGGCGCTTGAGGTCGGGGAACTCGGCGCCGGTGATGTTGATCTGGCCCAGGTTGCCGGCCAGGAACTGCGCCACGCGGGCCTGCGAGTCGGTGATGATGAGGTACTGCAGGCGCTCGAGGTAGGGCAGCGCGGTGCCCTCGGCGTCGCGCTTCCAGTAGTCGGGGTTCTTCACCAGCGTGATCTGCTGCCCGGCGGTGTAGCTTTGCAGGCGGAAGGGCCCGGTGCCCACGACCTCCTGGGGGTTGACGTTGGTGGGCCAGGCGTTGTTGATCTCCGCCGGGGCCTTGCCGCCCTCCTGGCTGAAGGACAGCAGCTTGTGCTTGGGCATGATGGGCAGGCGCATGTAGTGGATGAAGGCCGGGGCGGGCTTGGGCAGGGTGAAGCGCACCTTGTAGGGGTCGAGCTTCTCGACCTTGACCCCCGCGAAGTTGCCCGCGTCGCCGCCACGCGCCTCGGGGTTGGCGACGATCTGGCTGTAGGTAAAGACCACGTCGTCGGCGGTGAAGTCGCGCCCGTCGTGCCACTTCACGCCCCGGCGCAGGTTGAAGGTGTAGACCTTGCTCCCCCCGCCGATGCTCCAGGACACCGCCAGGCCGGGCTCGATCTTGTAGCTGCCCAGGTTGTACTCGATGAGCCCGTCGAACATCTGGTTGGCGAGGGCCTGGATGGCCGAGTCCACGGCCCCGTAGTAGAAGAGGGTCTGCGGGGCGCTGCCCAGCGCGAGGGTCAGGCTGCCCCCCGCCTTGCCCGGCGCCACCCCCAGGTTGCCGTAGCCCGTGACCGTCTTGGGCTGGGCCAGGGCGATCGTCCCCAAGGCCAAAAGCCCGGCCAGCCATACTGCCCTTCGTCTGCTCATTCGAACTCCCTCCTTCGGGTCGTTATGTAGACCATTCTAATACCAGTAGCTAACCAAAGCACAAGGGGTCGGCAGGACCCCCATTCTTGGCCTTCGGGCACGGCCTTGCACGGGTCACTCGCCCCGGCCCGCCTCGAGCGCCCCCCGCAAGCTCCCGGCCTCGCCGAGCCGGCGCCGGGCCTCTTCCAGGCCCACCCCCTTGAGCAGCAGCACCGCCAGGCTCACGCGGCCCTGGGCCTGCTCGAGGGCCTGCCGGGCCTCGGCCTGGCCCGCCCCCGTGAGCTCGCGCAGCATCCGCACCCCGCGCCCCCACAGCTTCTTGTTGGTCATCTCCACCTCGACCATGCGGTTGCCGTAGACCCGGCCCAGGCGCACCATGGCCAGCGTGGAGAGCAGGTTGAGGGCCACCTTCTGCGCGGTGCCGGCGGCCAGGCGGGTCGAGCCGGCGATGACCTCGGGGCCGGTGTCGAGGAAGACGGCGTGCTCGGCGGCCTCGAGCAGCGGCGTGCCGGGGTTGTTGGCGACGCCGACGGTGAGGGCCCCCCTCGAGCGGGCCTCGCGCACGGCCGCGACGGTGTAGGGGGTGCGCCCGCTGGCCGCCACGCCCACCAGCACGTCGGCAGGGGTGAGGCCGGCGGCGGCCGCGCGGCCCGCCGCCTCGTCGTCCTCGGCCCCCTCCACGGCCTGGAACAGGGCCTCGCGCCCCCCGGCCAGCAGGTAGAGCAGCCGCTCCTGCGGCCAGCCGTAGGTGGGCACCAGTTCGGCCCCGTCCTGCACGGCGATGCGCCCGGAGGTCCCGGCCCCGGCGTAGGCCAGGCGGCCGCCCTGGGCCAGGCGCCCGGCCACGGCCAGGGCGGCCGCCTCGAGGGCGGGCCGCGCGGCCCGCACCGCGGCCACCGCGGCGAGTTGCCGGTCGATGAGGGCCTCGAGGACCTCCCCCGGCTCCCAGGTGTCGAGGTCTCGGTAGCGTGAGCTGGCGGATTCGGTGTTCACGGTGTGCTCGCCCTCCATTCGGCGGCGATGGCGTTGCCCACCGCCCGCCGCAACTCGACGACGCCGCTTTCGCGGTGGCGGCTGGGGTGGACGCGGTTGGTCAGCAGCGCCCAGGCGTAGCCGCGCTCGAGGTCGATCCAGACCCCGGTCCCGGTGAAGCCGGTGTGCCCTAGGGTGCGCGGGCTGCACAGGCTCCCGCCGCTGAAGCCCGGCTGCCGCAGGACCCAGCCCAGCGCCCGCTCGGGGGTCTGGGGGCGGGCCATCTCCTCCAGCGCCGCGTGCGAGAGCAGGGTGCCGCCCAGGACGGCCTGGGCTCGAGCCAGGACCCCCGCCAGGGTGCCGAAGAGCCCGGCGTGGCCCGCGCCGCCCAGGGCGAAGGCGTTCTCGTCGTGGACCTCGCCGCGCAGCACCCGCCCCCGCCAGGGGCAGCGCTCGGTGGCGACGGAGCTTCCGGCTTCGGGCTTCCAGGTGAGGCCGGCGGGCAGCGCGAACCCGGTGAGGGGCCTGCCGCGCAGGCGCTCGAGCAAGAAGCCCAGCAGGATGTAGCCCAGGTCGGAGTACACCGTCGCGCCCGGCTCGCCCACCTCCCAGCGGTGCTGGAGGATCTGCTGCTTGAGCAGCTCGGGGCGGGCGTTCCAGGTGTACATCGGCGCCCAGGCCGGCAGCCCGGCGGTGTGGGTCAAGAGCTGGCGCAGGGTGCGCCTGGGGAGCGGGCTCTCCTGCATCCAGGCCATCTCGGGGAAGAAGCGCGCGAGGGGGTCGTCGAGGTCGGCCAGCCCGTCCTCGACCAGGCGCAGCACCTCGGGCACGGTGAAGAGCACCTTGGTGAGGCTGGCGAGGTCGAAGGCCATGGCGGCCTCGAGCGGGACGGGTTCGGGCTCGAGCTGGGCCCTGCCGTAGACCCAGGCCTCCCCCTCCCCCTCGGCCCGCACGACCCCCAGCGCGGCGCCGGGGATCTGGCCGGATTCGACGGCGGATCGGACGAGTTGGATAGCGTCGGCGAGCATGGCCTTCTAGCGCCCCCTCAGGCGCGGGTCGAGCGCGTCGCGCAGCACGTCGCCCAGCAGGTTGAAGCCCAGCGAGGCGACCAGGATCGCCACTCCCGAGAACACCGAGGTCCAGGGCGAGAGCGTCAGGTAGGCCCGCCCCTCCGAGAGCATCAGGCCCAGCGAGGGGGTGGGGGGCTGGGTGCCCAGGCCCAGGAAGGAGAGCGAGGCCTCCACCAGGATCGCGGTGGACAGCGAGAGCGTGGACTGCACCAGGATCACCGAGGCCAGGTTGGGCAGCAGGTGACGCCCGATGACCCGCAGGGTCGAAGCCCCCAGGGCCTGCGCCGCGTGGACGTACTCGGTCTCGCGCAGCACCAGGGCCGGGCCCCGCACCAGCCGCGCGAAGATCGGGGTGTACACCACGCCGATGGCGAGGGCGGTGTTCCACTGGTTGGCCCCCAGCATGGCGATGATCCCGATAGCCAGCAGGATGATGGGGAAGGCCAGGAACACGTCCATCACCCGCATCACCAGCCGGTCGTAGAGCCCGCCGTAGTAGGCCGCCGAGACGCCCAGGAAGCCGCCCACCAGCAGCGCCAGCCCCACCGAGACCCCCGCCGCGAAGAGCGAGGCCTGGATGCCGTGGAGGATCCTCGAGAGCACGTCGCGCCCGAACTGGTCGGTGCCCAGCCAGTGCTGCGCGCTCGGCCCCGACAGCCGGGCGAGGATGTCCTGCCGCAGCGGGTCGTAGGGCGCGATGAGCGGGGCGAACAGCCCGCCCAGGACGACGAGCAGCGTGAGGGCGAGGCCCAGCGCCCCCAGCGGGTTCTTCAGGAGGCCTCGAGTGAGCGTCCAGGCGCCGCTCATGCGTACTCCACCCGGGGGTCGAGGTAGGCGTAGGCCAGGTCCACGAGCAGGTTGATGAACACGGAGCCCGCCGTGACCAGCAGGATGGCGCCCTGCACCAGCGGGTAGTTGCGCTCGTTGATGGCCCCCACGATCAGGCGGCCCATCCCGGGCAGGGCGAAGACCTGCTCGACGACGATGGCCCCGCCGAAGAGGTAGCCCGCCTGGATGCCCACCACCGTCACCAGCGGGATCAGCGCGTTGCGCAGGGCGTGTTTGTACATCACCACCCGCTCGGAGAGCCCCTTGGCCCGGGCGGTGCGGACGTAGTCCTGGTTCAGGATGTCGAGCAGCGTCGAGCGCAAAAGCCGCGACAGCCCCGCCAGCAGCGGCAGGGCGAGCGCTAGGACCGGGAAGAGCAGCCGGGCGAAGTGGCCGGCGGGGTCTTCGGCCAGCGGCACGTAGCCGATGGCGGGCCAGCTCGGCCAGAGCTTGAAGGAGAGGTAGATGAACAGCGTCCCCAGCCAGAAGGAGGGCACCGTCACGCCCGCGATAGCCACCAGCCGCACCACGTACTCGGCGGTGGAGTTGCGCCAGTAGGCGGTGAGGATGCCCATGGGGACCGAGAGCACCACCCCCAGCACTAAGGAGAGCAGGGTGAGCTCGAGCGTCAGGGGCAGCCGGGCGAAGATCTCGTCGCGGATGGGGGCCCCCGTCCACACGCTCTCGCCCAGGTCGCCCCGCAGCACCCCGGCGAGCCAGTCCCCGTACTGCACCACCAGCGGCTTGTTCAGCCCCAGCTTCTCCCGCAGGGCCTCGAGGCGGTCCGGGGTGATCTCGGTGTTGGCCCCCAGCATGATCTGCACCGCGTCGCCGGGGATCAGCCGGATCATCAAAAACACCAGCACCGAGACCCCGAAGAGCACCAGCACGAGGTCGAGGAGGCGGCGGACGGTATAGGCGAGCATGAGCGTCAGGCGTCGTACGTCGTACGTCTTACGTCCTAGGCCAGAGCCAAGGGCGTAAGGCGTAGGACAAGGTCATTCACCGGGCGAGCCAGGCGTCGCGCAGGTACATCAGCGAGCGGGTGGGGACCGGCTTGAAGCCCTGCACGTTCTCGCGGGCCGCCGAGAAGAGGGTGCCGTAGACCAGGTGGGCGATGGGGCCCTGGCAGGCCAGCCGCACCTGCAGCTCGGTGTAGACCTTGCGGCGGGCGTCGGCCGTGGTGGCGGTGCGGCCCTGCTCGAGCAGCCGGTCCACGCGGGCGTCGGAGTACTTGAAGACGTTGGTGGAGCCGCCGGTGGAGAAGGTGCGGAAGAGGTAGCCGTCGGGGTCGGCGCTGCCGCCGTTGAGCGAGACGAAGGCGTCGAAGTTGGAGTTGCGCCACTCCTGCACGAACTTGCCGAGCTCGAGGATCTCGATCTTGGCGCGGAAGCCGGCGGCGGCGAGCTGGGCCTGCAGGACCTGGGCCGCGTCCACGACGGTCTTCACGGAGCCGAGGACCAGGATGGTGAAGTCCACCCCGCCCGGGTAGCCCGCCTGGCGCAGCAGGTCGCGGGCCTTGGCCGCGCTGGGCTTGTAGCAGGGGAAGGCCGAGGTGGGCGAGGCCCAGCCCTTGAGCCCCGGCGACAGCGGCCCCCCGGGCACGCCGTTGCCGAAGTACACGGCCTGCACCAGCGCGTTGCGGTCGATGGCGTAGTTGAGGGCCTCGCGCACGCGGGGGTTGTCGAAGGGCTTGCGGCTGACGTTGAGCCCCACCAGGCTGTAGGCGAGGTCCTGGGTGGTGTAGAGCTTGACGCCGGGGGCGTTCTTGAGGGTCACGGCCAGCGAGGGGTCGATGTTGGGCAGGAAGTGGTAGGTGCCGCTGGAGACCCCGATCTGGCGGGTGGCCGCGTCGGGGACGATGTTGAAGCGCAGCGCGTCGAGGTAGGGCCGCCCCTGGCGCCAGTAGCGCGGGTTGCGCTCGAGCTGGATGTAGGTGTCGGGCACCCACTCCTTGAACTGGAAGGGCCCGGTGCCCATCGCCCTCCGCTGCAGGTCGCCCCCGCCCGCGACGTACTCCGAGGGCACGATGGAGAGCCCGGCGAGTTCGCTGAGGAAGGGCGAGAAGGGCTGGGAGAGCTCGAAGACCACTTCCAGCGGCCCCGTAGCCCGCACCTCCTTCACCAGGTTGAAGCGGCTGGCGACGGGGGAGCCGGTCTTGGGGTCGCGCGCCCGGTTGAAGGTCGCCACCACGTCCTTGGAGTCGAAGGCCTGGCCGTTGTGGAAGGTCACGCCGGGGCGCAGCCGGAAGGTGTAGGTCAGCCCGTCGGCGCTCACCTTCCAGGACTCGGCCAGGGCCGGGCGCACCCGCAGCCCTTCGTCCACCTCGGTGAGCCCCTCGTAGACGTTGCCGATCACCACGAAGGTGGCGAAGGCCGTCGCCACGTGGGGGTCGAGGCCGGCCGGGGAGGAGTCCACCGCGACCTGCAGGGTGCCGCCCCGCACCGGGGTCTGCGCCCAGGCCAGGGCGCCGACCAACGCCAGAATGAGCCATCCTACTCGCCGCATAGGGCCTCCTTTGTGCTGCCGAGCTTCGTACTCCTACGAATCTTATTGGCTCGAGGTTTGGTATTCAAGTGGTATATTACGTGGAAGTGTCCTGGTTTGCGTGGTCGCTGGCGGCGGGCCTGACGAGCGCCCTCAACGTGGGGGCCTCCAAATTCCTGGTCGGGGGTGGGCTCCAGCCGGTGGTGCTGGGCGGGGTGGTGCACCTGTCGGGCGGGCTGCTGTGCCTGCTGGCCCTGCCCTTCACCGGCCCGCGGGCGGACTGGAGCGCCGGGGTGCTGCTGGGCGTGCTGGGGATGGGGGCGGTGTACACCCTGGGCAACGTGCTGTACTTCCTGGCCCTGCGGGCCACCCCGCTCTCGGAGATCGACCTCTTCCTGCGCACCTCCTCGCTGTGGACCTTCGCGGGCGGGGTGGCGCTGCTGGGCGAGCCGCTGGGCGCCTCGAGCGGGCTGGGGGCCGGGCTGGTCGTAGCCTCGGTGCTGGTGCTGTCGCAGCAGACCCCCTCGAGGCCGCGCTTCACCCGCGCCCAGCTCCTGGCGCTCGCCGCCGCCCTCACCTTCGGGCTGGGCAACGTGATCGACAAGTCCCTGAGCCCCTACTTCGGCCCCGCCACCTACAGCGCGCTCAACCTCCTGCTGACCGGGGCCGGGATGCTGGCGGCGGCCCGCCCCCGCCTGTCCGAGCTGGCCCAGCCGGCCCTGTGGGGCGCGTGGGCCTGGGCCGTGGCGGCCACCTTCGCCCTCACCCAGGCCCTGCTGATCCTGGCCTACCAGTCCGGGGGCGGGGCCGGGGAGGTGATCCTGGTGGCCCAGGCCCGGCTGCTGCTCCTGGTCGCGGCAGGGGTGGTGTTGCTCCGCGAGCGCGACCGGCTGGGCCGCAAGCTGCTGGCCGTGGGGCTGATGGTCGCGGGGATTTCCCTGCTCTACCGGGGATGACTCGAGAAATTGGTAGTCAGGTGGTATATTCAGGCCAAGCATGAGACTGCAACTCGACGGCTCCTCCCACACCCCCCTGTACCTCCAGCTCGAGGCCGCCCTGCGCGAACGCCTGGCCTCGGGGGAGTGGCGCTCGGGGCAGGCCCTGCCGCCCGAGCGGGAGCTGGCCCAGCAGCTCGGCGTCTCGCGCATCACCCTGCGGCGGGCGCTCGAGCGGCTGGAGGACGAGGGCCTGCTGATCCGCCGCCAGGGCAGCGGCACCTACGTCAGCCAGCGGGTCGAGCAGACCCTCACCGCCCTCACCGGCTTCAGCCAGGACATGGCCGCGCGGGGCCTGCGGGCCGGTAGCCGCTGGCTGCAGCGGGGCATCTTCCGCGCCACCCCCGAGGAGGCGCTGGCCTTCGGCCTCTCCCCCACCGCCGAGGTCAGCCGCCTCGAGCGCCTGCGCCTGACCGAGGACGAGCCCATGGCCCTCGAGCTCGCCGCCCTCCCCGTGCGCTACCTGCCCCAGCCGGAGGCGGTGGGCGAGTCGCTGTACGCCTACCTCGACGGGCACGGCCTGCGGCCGGTGCGCGCGCTGCAGCGCCTGCGGGCGGTGGCGGCCCTGCCGCGCGTCGCCGAGCTGCTGGACATCCGCCCCGGCGACCCCGTGCTCTACATCGAGCGCCTGACCTACCTCCCCGACGGCAACGTGCTCGAGTTCACCCGCAGCCACTACCGCGGCGACCGCTACGACTTCGTGGCCGAGCTCAAGGGCGGTGCGTGAAGGTCTTAGGCCTGATGTCGGGCACCTCGGTGGACGGGGTGGACCTGGTGCTCGCCGAGCTGGAGGGCCGGCCACCCCGCCTGGAGGATAGCCGCGCAGCGACCGCGGCTACGCCGCGCCTGGATTGGCAAGTGCTCGAGCACCGCGAGGCCTTCTTCCCCGCCGGCCTGCGCGAGCGGCTGCTCAGGGCCCTGCACGGCGACAGCCTGACCCGCGAGCTCGCCCTGCTGCACCACGAGCTGGGCCGCTTCTACGCCGAGGCAGCCGCCCCCTTCGCCGGCCGCGCCGAGCTCGCCGCCGTCCACGGCCAGACCGTCTGGCACGAACCGCCCCACGCCACCCTCCAGATCGGGGAGGCCGCCTACGTCGCCGAGGCGCTGGGCGTCCCGGTGGCCGCCGACTTCCGCCCCTCCGACCTGGCCTTAGGCGGCGAGGCGGCCCCGCTGGTCCCCTACCCCGACCTCCTGCTCTACGGCGAGGCCGGGGTGCGGCGGGCCATCCACAACCTGGGCGGCATCTCCAACCTCACCTACCTGGGCGGCCTCGAGCCCGCCGAGCTGCTGGCCTTCGACACCGGCCCCGGCAACTGCCTCATCGACGAGGCCGCGGTCTGGGTAGGCCTCACCCACGACCCCGGCGGCCAGTTCGCCCAGCAGGGCAAGGTGAACGAGGAGAAGCTCTCGGCCTGGCTCTCCCACCCCTACTTCCAGCGCCCCCCGCCCAAGTCCACCGGCCGGGAGGTCTGGCGGCTCGACCAGCTCGAGACCGAGGGCTTCGCCCCCCGCGACCTCCTCGCCACCCTCACCGAGCTCACCGCCCAGAGCATCGCCGACGCCTACCGCCGCTTCGTGCTGCCGCGGGGCCTCGAGGAGGTCTGGGTCGCCGGGGGTGGCGCCTACAACCAGACCCTCATGCGCCGCCTGCGCGAACTCCTGCCCGTCCTCATCCACACCTTCGAGGAACGCGGCCACAACTCCAAGGTCCGCGAAGCCCTGGCCTTCGCCGTCCTGGGCTACCTGCGCTTCCTGGGCCTGCCCAACGTGCTCCCCCAGGTCACGGGGGCCAAGTCCGCCGCCGTCGCCGGCAAGCTGCTGTTGCCCGGCGTGAGGTAAGGAAAGCGGTCAGCGGTCAGTTATCAGCCGTCAGCCCGTGGCCCGTGGTAAC
>NZ_QXDL01000092.1:0-15355 GCF_003574345.1 Calidithermus terrae | reverse complement strand
GCGCAGGGGGGTGGGGCGTCGTCCGACCCCCGCCCCACCCTCGAGGTCCGCGAGTTCTACGCCCTGAGCCTGCTGGTCTCGGAGACCCTCCTGCGGCAGCAGAGCGCCCAGGACGTGCGGCAGCGTGGGCTGGAGGAGGTCGCCGGTCTGCTGCACGCCGACGCGGCGCTGCTGCACCTGGCCTGCCCGGAGGGCTACCGCCTGGCCGCGGTGTACGGCCTGGGGGAGGTCCCGGCCGCCCACCGCCTGCACCAGCTCAGCGGCGAGGAGTTCGACACCCTCTCCGCCGGGCTGTGGTTCGAGTGGGACCTCCCGGAGGACTACGGGGGCCCCGCGGAGAACAACTACCACCTGCTGGGCGCCCGGCACGCCATCGCGGTGGGGCTGCGGGCGGGGCCGGAGCTGGTGGGCTACGCCTCGTTCCTGTTCCGCGACCGGGCCGACCGCAGGCCGCTGATGACGGCCTTGAGCGCTTTGGGGGCCATCTGGGGGCTGCAGCACGAGCGGCTCCTGGAGTCCGAGCGGCGCGGCGGGGCCGAGCAGGCCCTGCGCGAGAGCGAGGGGCGCTTCCGGCTGCTGGCGCGCGCGACCAACGACGCCGTCTGGGACTGGGACCTGCTGCGCGGGGAGGTCTGGTGGGGCGAGGGCCTGCAGACGCAGTTCGGCTACCGCGCCGAGGAGGTGGGGCCCGGCGCGGGGTGGTGGCTCGAGCAGATCCACCCCGACGACCGCGCCCGGGTGGCCGCCTCGCTGGACCGCGCGCTCGAGCAGGGCGCGGAGTGGTCCGGGGAGTACCGCTTCCGCCGCGCCGACGGCGGCTACGCGCACGTCCTCGACCGCGGCCACGTGGTGCGCGACGCCGGGGGCCGGGCCGTGCGCATGGTGGGCGGCATCACCGACCTCACCGCGCGCAAGGAGTCCGAGGACCGCCTGCGCCTGCGCCTGGCCGAGCTCGAGGCGGTCAACCGGGTCTCGGGCGCCCTGCGCACCACCCGCACCAGCGACGAGATGCTGTCGGTGCTGCTGGAGGAGACCCTGCGGGCGGTGGGCGCGGAGCGCGGGGCCATCTGCCTCTACCAGCCGCGCAGCGGCGAGCTGGTCCCGGCCTGCGCGCGCGGGTGGTCCGGCGTGCCCGACCTGAGGGTCCGGCCGGGGGAGGGGATCACCGGGCGGGTCTTCGCCACGGGCGAGCCCTACTTCTCCGACGACCTCGCCGCCGACCCCCACCGGCACCCGGGCATGGCCGGGCGGCTGCCGCCGGGCTGCGCGGGGGGCGCGGTCCCCGTCCGTGCGGGGGCCGAGCCGGTGGGGGTGCTCTCGGTCCTGGCCGGGCCCGGGCGCCGGCTGGCCCCGGAGCAGGCCCGGCTGCTGTCGGCCCTGGCCGACATGGCCGGCGCCGCGCTGCACCGCCAGCAGCTCCACGAGGCGGCGGTGCGCCGGGTGGAGCGGCTGCAGGCGCTGCGGGCCGTAGACCGCGCCATCACCTCCGGCCCCGACCTCGAGTTCGCCCTGGGGGTGCTGCTGCAGGAGGCGCTGGGCCAGCTCGGGGCGGAGGCCGCCGGGGTGCTGCTGTTCGACCCCGCCGCCCTCGCCCTCGCGCCCGCCGCCGGGCGGGGCTTCCGCGGCGGGGCCTACCCCGCCTCGCGGGTGCGGCTGGGGGAGGGGCTGGCGGGGCGGGCCGCGCTGGAGCGTAGGGCGGTGCTCGAGGAGGACCTCCGCGCCGCCGCCTTCGTGCGCCGGGAGCTGCTGGGGGAGGGCTTCACGGGCTACGCGGCGGCGCCGCTGGTGGCCAAGGGCGAGCTCAAGGGGGTGCTGGAGCTCTTCCTCCGCGGGCCCCTCCCCGCCGAGCCCGAGTGGGCCGAGTTCCTGGAGACCCTGGCCGGGCAGGCCGCCATCGCGGTGGACAACTTCCGGCTCTTCGAGCGGCTGCAGCGCGCCAACGGCGAGCTCGAGCTGGCCTACGACGCCACCATCGAGGGCTGGTCGCGGGCGCTGGACCTGCGCGACGAGGAGACCGAGGGGCACAGCCTGCGGGTCACCGAGATGGCCGTCGAGCTCGCCCGCGCGGTGGGGATGGGGGAGGAGGAGCTCGTCCACGTGCGCCGGGGCGCGCTGCTGCACGACGTGGGCAAGCTGGGGGTGCCCGACGCCGTGCTGCTCAAGCCCGGGCCGCTGAGCGAGGAGGAGTGGGCGGTGATGAAGAAGCACCCCGTCCACGCCCACGAGTGGCTCTCGGCCATCCCCTACCTGCGCCCCGCCCTCGACATCCCCTACTGCCACCACGAGCGCTGGGACGGCACGGGCTACCCGCGCGGCCTGGGGGGGGAGGAGATCCCCCTGGCGGCCCGCGTCTTCGCGGTCGTGGACGTCTACGACGCCCTCACCTCCGACCGCCCCTACCGCCCGGCCTGGCCGCGGGAGAAGGCCCTCGAGCACGTCCGCGCGCAGGCGGGCCGCCACTTCGACCCCGCGGTGGTCGAGGCCTTCCTCCGCTTGATGGGGCAGAAAGGCGCAGGGTCAGCGCCCGCCTGAGGCGCCGGGCTCGAGGCTCAGCCGCACCAATCCGGCCTCCGACAGCCCGGTCTCGCGGGCCTTGCGCTTGAGCCGGGCCTCCTGATCCTCCCGCAGGTAGAGCTGCTTGCGCGCCACGCGAGCATTACACATCGCATACATCACCGGAGCCGGGCGAGGCGGGCTTGGCGGCCGGTCCGGCCCTCAGCTCACCGCCCTCCTCACGAGCGCCGCGATCCTCTCCTCCTCGGCGGGGGTCAGCCCCTTCAGCGCGAAGGCGGTCGGCCACATGGCGCCCTCGTCGAGGTTCGCCGAGTCGTTGAAGCCGAAGGTGGCGTAGCGGGTCTTGAACTTCGAGGCGGGCGTGAAGAAGCACACGACCTTGCCGTCCTTGGCGTACGCGGGCATCCCGTACCAGGTCTTGGGCTCGAGGGCGGGCGCGCTGGCCTTGACGACGGCGTGCAGCCGAAGGGCCATGGAGCGGTCGGGCTCGGGCATCTCGGCGATCTTGGCGAGCAGGGCGCTCTCCCCGCCGGCCTTGCTGGCCTTCAGCTCGCGGGCGCGCTCCTTCATCGCGGCCCGCTCCTCGGCGGTGAACCCGCCGGGCTCCTTGCCGCTCGCGGCGGCCATCTTGGCGGGCTTGTGCGTGTCCTTCTTGGAACTCATCGAAACCTCCTCGCGCGGGGTTGGGTCAGACCGGGGTGCTTCGCCAGGGGGCAGCTCAGGGCTCACGGCAGCCGCGCGAGCAGGTCGGCGAGCTTGCCGCTCATCGCCTTCCAGCCGTAGCGCGCGCCGGCGAGGTTTTGCTTCTGGTCCGGCCTGAAGCCCGAGTGCACCAGGGACAGGCGCGTGCCCGTCGCCGTGGGCGTGAGCGTGAACGTCACCACGGTGTCGATGTCGCCGACGACCCACCTCCAACTGAGCTTCCTGTGCGGCTCGGCCTCGAGCAGCCGGCAATTGACGACGCCGTCCCAGCCGGGCTGCGGCTGCGCCCTGAACTCGAAGGCCGCCCCCGGCTCGAGCCTGAACCCGACGACGGGCAGCAGCCACTCGGCGAGCAGCGCGGGGTCGGTGAGCGCGCGCCACACCTTCTCCGGCGGGTGGAGCAGGTCGAGGTCGAAGGCGACGGACTCGGTCTGGGCGGGGGCGGTCTTGTCGGCGGGGGTCATGGGTCCATCTGCTATCAGAAACGTGCGCCATTGCGCACACGTTTCTCTTCCTGCCCCGAGCCACACTGTGGCTCGTATCTGACAGGCGTGACTTTCCCGCCTGCGATAGGCATGATTGCTATCGCAGGGCCGCCGTTGCCGGACGGACTCGCCACGGGTAGGGCAGTTCGGGTGTACGGGGCAGGGGCCCCGTCCCGATAGGGGATCGTCCCCTCGGTTGCCAGCCGTTCGAGGTTGAGCGCCGCGTTCAGATCGCGGTCGTGCTGCGCGCCGCATTGCGGGCACGTCCACTCCCGATCCCTGAGCGTCAGCGCAGCGTTTTTCCAGCCGCAGCGCGAACAAAGGCGGCTGCTGGGATACCACCGATCCGCCACGATCAGCCGCGTGCCGTAGCGTTTCGCCTTGTATTCGAGCTGCTGGCGAAACATCCCAAAGCCCACATCGCTGATCGGACGGGCCAGCTGCTCGTGCTTGAGCATCCCGCCCACGTTCAGGTCCTCGATCACCACCGCTTGGCTTTCGCGGCAGAGCCGAGTCGTGAGCTTGTGCAGGAAATCGGCCCGGAGATTGGCGATGCGCGCGTGCATCCTGGCCAGTCGCTGAGCGGACTTGCGGCAGTTGTTCGATTGGGCAAGTTTGCTGCCTTTGGGCAGCGGCGCTCGCGGGGCAAAGCCCGCCGCCAACCTGGCCGCTTCCAGCTTGCGGCTGACGCGGCGGCTGCGGATTTTGAGCCGACGCAGGGCTTTTTTGAGCGGCATGGGGGCCTGCACCCGTTCGCCCGTAGAGAGCGTCGCTGCGGCCTTCACCCCGAGGTCGATCCCCACCATTCCATCCCCTGTGCGCTTGCGGTAGAACTGGGCCTCGGGAACCTCGACCTGAATCGAGACAAACCAGCCTTCTCCTGTTCTTGAGACCGTCGCACCCAGGATCTTGCCTTGCAGACGCAGGGCTTCGGTCATGGCTACCTCCCCTACCTTGGGCAGCCGAATCGTTGTGCCCTGTAAGCGAAACTTGTCGTTGGCAACGTAAAAGCTGTCGCGGCAACGGCCCTTTTTCTTGAACCGCGGCTCGTGGGCCGGTTTCCCCGCACGGATCTCGTCGAAGAAGCGCTGCCAGGCCTGAGCCAGGTGGGCAAAGGGCTGCGCGTGGGCGTCCCGGTGGATGTCCCTGAGCCAGGGGCGGCCGTTCGCATCGAGCCACGCTGGATCGCGATACTTGAGGGCGTTGAACCGCTTTTTGAGCGCCATCGCGTTGGGCGTTCGCCCAAGGGCGCGTTCTTTGTGCCACTCCGCCAGCGCCCAGTTCCATACCCGGCGGGCTGTCCCACAGGCCCGCTTGAAGTAGTCCACCTGCTCAGGCGTGGGGCAGAGCGCTATTTTGTGGCTCAGATGCCGGCCCATGGCTTCACTCCTCTGGCGCATGGGTCACATCCTTTTTCAGGGCCTCGTTGAGCTTTTTTCGGTAGTTTCTCAGTCCGTACAGATGGGAAGAGAAGCAGTGCACGATGGTCATCAGATCCTGCACCATCTCCTGTTCGGGAGACAGCCGCTCCTGGTTGAGCACCAGCACTTCGCACCCGTGCGTTCTGGCAAAATGCTCAAACCATTCAAAGCCAAAGCGCGTGAGCCGATCCCGGTGAGCCAGGATGAGCGCCTTGACTTCCCTGCGGCCGATGGCATCCATTACCTCCAGAAACTTCTTGCGCCTGAAATTCAGTCCGCCACCAACCTCTTCGATAAACTCAACATTGGCCAGACCACGCGCAACCACGAATTCTTCAAGCACCCTGCGCTGGTTGATCAGGTCTGGCTTTTGCGCTGCGCCGGATACGCGGCAATAAGCGATGATCCTGGTGGGCTCAGCGCCAGCTTGCCGCAGACCAATGAACTCCCGGAACTGCGATTCGGTGTACAGGCGTCGGTTGCTGTCCGTTCTGGTGGCCGGGATCAGCCGCCCCTCGCGCTCCCAGCGTTGTAGGGTCTTGACTGAAACCCCCAACAGCTTGGCCGCTTTTCCCGTGCTCATCATGCTTTCTATGAGACTAGAATACATTATCGCGCACTTTTGCCAAGACTGGAGTCCATCTCCTCCAGCAGCCGTTCGAGGCGCTCGGCGCGCTCGGCCCAGAAGGCGCGGTAGTGCGCGAGCCAGTCGATGAGGGGCTTCATCCCGCGCGGCTCCACCCGGTAGTAGACGAGGCGCCCCTCGCGCCGGGCGTTCACCAGGCCGGCCTCCTTCAGCTTGGCGAGGTGCTGCGAGACCGCCGGCTGCGAGATGTCGAAGCGCGCGGCGAGGTCCTTCACCGCCGCCTCGCCGCGGGTGAGCGACTCGAGGATCGCCCGGCGGCTGCGGTCGGCGAGCGCCTGGAAGACCCTGTCCTCGAGCCCGGCCGCGCTGTGCATGGGTAAAGTATAAGTGATTGCTTATGAATTGTCCAGCGCGTGACCGGTCTACGCAGCCGGGTCCTCGAGACGGGCAGCCGGCGGAGGGCTCCCAACGGCTATGAAGGCTGTAAAGAGTGGGGTGGGAGCCGCCGGCAGTGCAGTGGCTCATAGGCGGCACTAGAATGTCTCTACTGGGCGCACCGACATGCCGGAAGTAAAGTTGATGAGGTTGGCGGACATCATTAATCAGCTGGATGAGCTACCAGAGGGCTGGTTGTGCCTACAAAGGGTCGGCAAAGGCCAACTTTGGGATCAGGATTCTCTTGGGGCCGTGATTGACCTGGATGAATGGCCTACAAATGAGATTGAAGCCTTACACCGTTCCCAGTTGCGTATTCTCATAGGCACAGCGGAACTTAGAGATTTCATTGCCTGGGCTAGGGAGAGAAAATCCGGCCTGGACATGGCAGAGATAGTATCCGGCCTGAATTATTTCGCCGAAAATGACAGTTTTCCCGTGGAAGGTCCTGTGTAAACGAAAACGAGGACTGGCACAGTTCGTATCACTGGGAAATGGGTTGGACGTAATACTCCACCCAGCCAGAAGAACTATCCAATGCCGGGATATCGCATACTGGTATCTGTAAATAAAGATGGCTCAAACCCTCTGTATTTATTCCGCCATGGTTGAGGTGAAAGGTGAGCACTAAGGTGAATGTCGCGATACCGTTGAAGGTCCCTTGGTGCCTGTCCCCGTCCGTGTCCGCCTTCCGGGTCGAGGTCACGGAGAACGACGCGGCGGAGGTGGCGTTCGACGTCTACGACCTCTCGGGGAGGGACGGGGTCGAGGACCTCGAGTTCCTCCGCGTGGTGATGGAGTTCCCCGGCGGGCAGTGGGTGCGGATGTACCCGGTGATCGACGACGACGACCCCGACCTGCTGGGCAGGTTCGACTGGGGCGGCGTCCCGAGCTTCTTCGACGCGACGCGTAGCCCCCACGAGACGGGGGAGGAGTTCAGGAGCGCCTGGCGGGCGATGGGGGTCTGCCCGGACCCCGATGTCTACGAGATCGAGTCCTCGACCTGGCTGGGGGAGAGCGGCGCCGGCCGCTTCGGCTGCCGGCACTTCCTCGTGAGGGGGAGGGAGATGTGGGTCGAGGTGCTCGCCCTGGGGTACTCGTGGCGGTGGCACCGGCCGGCGCGACCCCCGGAACGGGGATGAACCGCGCGCCTCGAGGGCGACGGCGAAAAGCCCGTGGAGTGCACTGTGTCCACCGCTCTGCCGCCCGGCATCGAGGTGGTGAGCCCCGGCAGCGTCACCCTGTCCGACAGCACGGCTGTTTCCCTCCCTGTCATCCCTCCCGGCCCACCGGCTGCTCGGTGGCTTGACCGTACTGGTATTCTCGAGGCAGATTTCCGTGCGGGTGGGACGGCAACTATCCCGAGGGAAAGCTGGTTGTTTACTGAATGGCTTGATGGGCAAAAACGAGAGCTTCGGAACTGCCCCTGAGGCTTGGAGTGTAAATACCAGAAGTACAGGCAAGACTGCCGGAAAAAGCGCGCGGAGAATTTCCTAGAATGAGTGGAGTAACTGATCTCGTTCAGTATCTACTAGCTAAATATCCCACCAAGGTAACCGTACTGGGTGAACGTAGCGAGCATGCGATCAAAGGCGTGGAAGCTGCCTTAGGGATAAAGTTCCCTGCAGATTACCGTGAGTTCCTGCAGCGGTTCGGCCAGTTGGCGCTAGGCTCAATTGAGATATACGGCGTCTTCGATGACCGACTCGATGACCGGTCGGCGCAGGACGGTGCCCGGATGACGATTGAAGAAAGGGTGTACGGCCTGCCGACGCATTTATTTGTGCTGTACAGCCATGACGGCGATCAGCTAGACTGCCTCGACTGTTCGCAGGAGGATTCCCCTGTCGTCGCCTGGGACAACATAGACAAGCAGATCATCAGGCGTTTAGCGCCGTCGTTCCTGCAATACCTGGAGGCTCGAGCCGCCCGATTCGGGGAACTCGAGGGCGCATGACCTCAACGGCTATGGCGGCTATTAAATAAAAATTTTCGCGGATACTAGGGGAAACATCATTACGGCATTCCTAGTTCCATAACATTGCCTGTAAATTCACGTTATGTCTACCAGTGTGCGGAAGCTCTGGGTGGACCTCAATCAGTAATTGGCGCATCTCTCATCAGAAACGGGCCCTGCTCAGCTATTTACTTTGATTGCTAATTGGCTGAGAGCGAAGGCTCAGATCATAGGTGATCAGAAGATGACTCGCTGGGGCCTGATTTTTTTCCTGAATATTACAGTGGATGATTACCCGCACGAGCTAAGCGAACTTGTTGTAGAGGACGAAATGGCTGCATTTCAGTCGCTCGAACCCAGGGACATTGATACGTTCCTTATGCAGGTACGGGACATCCTCTGGCAGAGTATCGTCCTCATCTCAGACAGGACCTGTTCCCGGTGCGGGGAAGCCCTGGAGACCTTGTATGATCCCGACCTTGACCAGCCCGTGTTTTCCTGTCGGTTTCATCGCTGGGCTGAGATGCCTGACCGCACGGAGTGGGGAGGAGGCGTACTGGTTCCTATAACTCGACAGAACCTGAGGCGTTTTGGGTTGCTAAGGGAACCAAACTAGGTGATCACCCAGAGCGCCTTCTAACTACCCACTTCGAGAGATGGGGGAGCCTTCCGTATCCCGGATGGTCCCACTGTTGCCCTTGTTCACCACCGTAGGGTGTACTCGAGGGGTTTGACATAGAAAAGGCTTATGGAGGGCTTAAATTTGGGAGCCGCGTATAAGATAAACATGCATTCTGACGACGAACGAGCGAAGGCGCTTGCCTGTCGTTGGGGAGGTAGTCATGCAATTTACAGGATGCCAAGAGATCGTTGCTATCCTTCAGTCCTTATCTCCACTGGCATGGGCTAGGTGTACTGCTCCCTACGAAGAGTACGGTGAGCAATCCAGGCCGCCGTTTATTGTATTTAGGTTCGTTCAGTCACCGCCAGATCTGGAACAGCGGGTTCTCGAAGTTGTGACGAACTTCAAAGGTAGGCTTAAGTGGTGTATGTATCGGAATGGGCCAAAGAACAATTGGGTGATTGAGCCGTGCGAGGTGAAACAATACCTGGAGCTTCATCGGTTCCGAACCGATGTTGAAGGCATGGATGCCTATAAGGAACTGCACCCCGATCGAGTAAAGCTGGCCCACGAGGACTTGGAGGGGTTGAAGGAAGGTCTGGCTAAAATCACGCACCCTAGAGCTTAGGTAAGCTAGGCCATCGGTTGCACGAGGCTCAACACCAGAGGATTTGCAGAATTGCTCCTAATGGAATATCAGTGAATAACGCACCTATACCGCCGAGGTTGACGGAATAACTTACGATAGTGCTACGTTGGCTAAAGGTCGTTGCCTACTCGTCCCGTTGACGGACAGGGGGCCGGCCCCGCTGGGTTGCGCGGCCGCGGCATGAGGGAGGGGGATGGGGCAGTACAACCCGGTCGTCGCCCACCACGAGCGGCTGGCCCGCCTGCACGCGGCGCGGGTGGCCGAGGGCGTGGCCGCCCGGCGCCCTGGGGCGCTGCGGCGGCTGCTCAACCTCGAGCTGGCCTTCCACCTGTGGCGGGCTTACTTCCACCGCATAGCCAGCACCTCCTTCGGCTACTTCCTGCTTGAGGAGGCCGTCGCGGCCCTCGAGGAGGGCCCGCTAGCCCACCCCTCCACTGCCCGCCGCCGGGCCGAGTTTTGGCCCGACCCTACCCGCTACGACCCCGAGGGGGGCGAGCTGTGGGTGCTCGAGGGCGAGGTCGGGCTGGGCCCTGTGGCCTCCTCCGCCGCCCTGGCCTTCCGCGCGGAGCTCGCGGAGGTCGAGGCCCACGCCCGGCGGGTCGCGGCCGCGCTGCGGGGCGGGGACCGCGGGGCGTGGGAGCGGCTGGGGCACCTCGAGGCGGCCGCCCACCTCAGCTCCCGCCACGACCCCCTGCTGCGCTCGCCCTCCTTCCGCCTGGCGCACTACCTGCGGGTGCGGCGCCGCCTGGGGCGCGGCCGCTGGCGCTTCGACCTGCAGGCTTACCTGCTCGAGCACCCCTACCCCGGCCCTCACGACCCCCGTTAAGCCTCCGGGCCGGGCATGGCCACGCCGAGCTCACCGCTGGCCCCGCTGGTGCCTCACGCAGCCCCGACCCGGACGGGGCTGCCGAATTGCCCGCGGCACGGCCGCTACCGGGGGCTCGCCGCCCGCCGGCCCGCCAGCTCCACCACCCGGTCGAAGCGGCCGTGCAGCGCCTCGTCCCCGTGCAGCACCACCACCAGGGCCTTCCCCGCGGTCCGGCGCAGGACCAGCTCGAGCACCCCCTCGCGGCTCTCGGGGTCCAGGTTGGCCAGGGGCTCGCCCAGCACGTAGAGGTCGGCCTCCTCGCACAGCAGCGCCCCGACGGCGGCCCTCTGCCGCTGCCCCGAGGACAGGGCCTCGGGGAGGCGGTCGTCCAGGCCCTCGAGGCCCAGCTCCCGCCGGAGCCCGGCGTCGGGGACCAGCTCGCGCACCGCCAGGGGTGGCAGCTCGGGGGGGCGGTGAGCGCGGCCACCCGCGCGGGCAGCTCCACCTCGCCCCGCTCGGGGGCCAGGTACCCCGACAGCACGTGCAGCAGGGTGGTCTTGCCCGCGCCGTTGGGGCCCAGGAGGAGCAGGCGCTCGCCCGGGCGGACCTCCAACCGGGGCAGCTCCAGCGGTGCCCCGCCCGCGTAGGCCAGCCGCACCCCCTCGAGCCGGGCCTCGGCGGCCGGCCGCGCGTAAGGGGCGGGCGCGGAGGAGAGCAGCCCGTGGACGCGCTCGAGGACCTGCGCGTGGCGGTGGAGCTCGGGCACCCTGCGCAGCAGGGCGAAGGTGTTGTCCACCGCCCGCCAGAAGGCGTTGACGAAGGCTAAGTACCCGCCGAAGCTCAGCGCGCGGGCCAGGACGAAGTAGCCGCCCACGACCAGCGCGAGCGTGTTGGCCAGGTTCATGAACCCGTCGCTCCAGGCCTGCTGGGCCTCCATCAGCCGGTGGCTGCGGTAGGTGCCGTCGAGGTAGGCGCCCAGGGCCTCCCGGTTGGCGGCCAGGGTCGGGGGGCCGAGGCGGGGCAGGCCGCGCAGGGCCCGGAAGGCCTTGAGCGACTGGGAGAGGACCTCGAGGTAGCGGGCCTCGCCCTCCCGCTCGTCCTCGGCGGCCCGGCGGACCTTGGTCCCGACCCGCCGCGCGACCCACAGCAGCGGCGGGACCAGCATCGCCAGCGCCAGGGTGGCCTGCCACGACAGGTAGAGCAGCACCCCCAGGAAGGCCAAAGCCGCCAGGCCCTGGCGGGCCACGGCGACCAGGAGGGAAACCGCGGGGGCCAGCCCCTCGAGGGCGTCCTGGTGAACCCGGCTCACGAAGGCCCCGGCCCCCTCGCGGCTGAAGTCGCGCCAGTCGAGGCGGAGGGCCTTCGCCAGCAGCCGCCCCTCCACCTCGAGCACCACCCGGTTGACGAAGGCCTTCTGCCATAACGAGACGGCCCAGAACAGCCCGATCAGGGCCAGCCCCGCGGCGAGGTAGGCGAGCCCCAGGAGCCCGAAGCGCCGGAAGTCCTGCGCGGCCACCGCCTCGTCGAAGAGCCACTTCAGCATCAGCGGGTGGAGCAGGGCCTCCGCCGCGCTCACCAGGCTGCTAGCCGCCAGCAGGCGCAGGAACTCGCCCCTGCGCCCCTCCAGGATGGTCCATAAGGTCCTCATCGCGCGTCACCTCGTCCAGCATGAAGTCGGCGGGGCCCGGGCTCGTCACCCGGTGCAGCACCCGCAGAACCCCGGCGCAGCCGGTCGCGAAGTCGCAGGAGACCCACAGCAGCCCCTCGCCGGGGACGGCCAGCCCCCTCCAAGGTTCGTCCCTGGAGCAGGGGACCGGAAGCGCCCCAGCCGCCGCAGGGCGTGGGCCCCGGGGTCGCCCTGCAGGCGCTGGAACGCCTCCTCCAGTGCCAGCACCCCCTGTCCCGGGGGCAGGCTGCGGCCCAGGTGGTAGAGCGTCAGCGGGGTCAGGGCGGTGCGGGCCGCCTCGAGGGCCAGCGCGCGGTAGGCCTCGAGGTTGCCCCGCCGGTACTCCACGAAGCCCAGCAGGGCACGCCGGTCGGCTTCCGCCGCTCCCCCCGCCTGCCGGCCCAGCAGCGCCTCGGCCCGGCCCTCCTCGCCCAGCGCCAGGTCCTCCAGCGCGCGCCTGAGGGGGTCGTCGGCTTCCGGCAGAGCGGGGTTTGGTCCGTCGGGGTGCATGACCTGGAACCATTATGACGGATCTCCCGGGGCTTTGCCGCTGCTCCGGCGGCGCCGGCCGGGCCCTCCGCAAACCGTCCTAGGCCAGGGCGCAGCCCTCCCGCCGCAGCCGCCCGCCCGGGAGGACCCTACGACCCGGGCCGGGAGCGGGGGGCGTACTCAGGAGCGCCGGGAGAGCCCGTAGGGGATGACGTGGGGTGTGCCGGCGTCGGGGTCGAGGGTGATGTGGGCCTCGAGGCCGAAGACCCGGCGCAGCAGGTGGTGGGTGATGACCTCGGCGGGCGGGCCCTGGGCCACCACCCGGCCGGCGTCGATCGCCACGAGCTCGTGGGAGTAGCGCGCGGCCTGGTTGAGGTCGTGCAGCACCATCACGACGGTCTTGCCCCCCTCGCGGTTGAGCCGCTGCAGCAGGTGGATGACCTCGAGCTGGTGGGAGAGGTCTAAGAAGGTGGTGGGCTCGTCCAGCAGTACCACCGGGGTGTCCTGGGCCAGGGCCATGGCGATCCAGGCCCGCTGGCGCTGCCCGCCGGAGAGGGTCTCGAGGGGCCGGTCGCGGAAGACCACCATGCCCGTCTGCTGGAGGGCCCGCTCCACGGCCTCCTGGTCGGCCTCGGTGCGCCGGGCGAGGAAGCCCTGGTGGGGGTAGCGCCCGAACCAGGCCAGCGCCTCCACCGTGAGGCCCTCGGGGGCCTGCGGCCCCTGCACCAGGATGGCGAGCTGGCGCGCCACCTCCTTGGTGGGCAGCCGGTGGATGGCCTTGCCGTCGAGGAGCACGCTGCCCTGCTGGGGCTTCAAGAGCCTCGCCAGCGAACGCAGCAGCGTGGACTTGCCCGAGCCGTTGGGGCCGATGAAGGTGGTGATCTTGCCGGAGGGGAGCTCGAGGTCGAGCCCTTCGACCACGAGGCGGTCCTCGTAGCCGAGGTGGAGGGAACGGGTCTGGAGTTTCATCGGGTTGGGGTCTGGGGCGGGAGACCCCGACCAAGTTTGGTCGGGGAGGTAGGGCCCCAGGCCGCCGTCAGGCGGCTACACCCGCTCACCTCCTTCATATGATGTGTCATACTGCGCTTGTGCAGACCCTCACGCTCCGCTGCACCCTCAAGCCCACCCCCGAACAGGCGGCGGCGCTGGAGGCCACGGCGCGGCGGTTCGCCGAGGGCTGCAACCACGCCCTGCGGGTGGCTAAGGAGCACGGGGAGTTCCGTAGGTTCAAGCTGCACCGCCTGGTCTACCGCGACCTCCGGGCGATGGGCCTCAGCGCCAACCTCGCCGTTCAGGCCATCGCCCGCGTCGGGCGCAAGAAGGGCAGCCGGGCCAGGTTCTACCAGCCCACCTCCTGCGCCTTCGACCAGCGCACCCTCTCCCTGCGGGGGGAAGACGAGACCGTCTCGCTGAGCACGGTGAGGGGTAGGCTGCGCATCCCCCTCAAGCTGGGCAACTACCAGCGCGGCTTGCTGGCGCGGGCCAGGGGCGTGCAGGGCGGGGTGCTGACCCAGGGGCCGAGGGGGAAGTGGTACATCAACCTGGTTCTGCGCATTGAGACCCCGACCCCTCCCGGCGGCGGTGGGACAATCGTTGGTCTGGACATGGGCCAGAAAACCCTGGCTATGCTTTCCAGCGGCGTACGGTTCTCCGGCGGCCCCCTGAAGGGCGTGCGCCTGCGCTACCTGAAGAAGCGGGCCGAGGTCAGGAGCAGGCTCGACCGCCCTTCCCAACGCACCAGGGGGGTAAAACGCCTCTGGGAACGGCTTACGAGGAGGGAAGCCCGCTTCGTGAGCCACGCCCTGCACGCCCTGGCGAAGCGGATCGTGGACGGCCTGGAGCCCGGCGACACGCTGGCCGTCGAGGACCTGACCCACCTCCGGGGCCGCACCGCCAGGCGCGGCAGCACCGAGCGGCACCTGCACCACCTGTGGCCCTACGCCAAGCTGCGCTCCCTGCTGGGGTACAAGGCGGCCCTGAGGGGGGTGCGGGTGGTGGCGGTGGACCCCCGGCACACCAGCCAGGGGTGCCCCCGCTGCGGCCACACCGCCAGGGAGAACCGCCGGAGCCAGGCCCTCTTCCGCTGCACGGCGTGCGGCTTCCAGCACAACGCGGGCTGGGTGGCCGCGTATAACGTCGCCTTGCGTGCACGGGGTTGCAGCCCCGTCCCGCAGGGGATCGTCGCCCGGAGAGCGGGCTCGACGGGCGAGGGCCGCTGTAAACCGGCCCGGATTCTGAGGGTGTCGTCTGTGCATCGTCTCCTCTCGGAAAGCCCTAACCAGAACGCGCTAGCGTTTGGTTAGGGCGGTTTACGGTTTCCTAGCGTCGAATTCCGCCCGTGCGCCGCAGGAGCCACAGGAAGTAGGGCGCGCCGATCAGGGTGGTGAGGATGCCCGCGGGGACTTCGACCGGGGGGACCAGGCCGCGCCCCAGCGCGTCGGCCCCCACCACCAGCGTGGCCCCCAGCAGCACGGAAGCCGGCAGCAGCCGGGCGAAGCCGGGCCCGGCCAGCAGCCGCGCCGCGTGGGGGGCGACCAGGCCCACGAAGCCCAGCACCCCCACCCCGGTGACGGCCACGCCCGCCAGCCCCACCGCCAGCGCCAGGGCGGCCAGGCGGGCGAGCTCGAGGCGCATGCCCAGCCCCCGGGCCAGGTGGTCGCCCAGGGCCAGCACGTCGAGGCGGCGCCACGAGAGCCAGGCCAGGGGCAGGAGCACCGCCGCCCAGGGCAGCACCCGCAGAAGCCGCTCCCAGTCGGCTGCGTAGACGGTGCCCACCAGGAAGCTCAGCGCCCGCCCGACGTCGTCGGGAGCGCGGACCAGGATGAGCTGCTGGAAGCTGGTGAGGGCGGCGGCCACCGCGATGCCGATGAGGGCGACGCGCACCGGGGCCACCTCACCCGCGCGTCGCGCGAGCAGGTACACCAGGGCGAAACCGGCCCCCGCCCCGGCGAAGGCCCCGGCCGGCAGCGCCCAGGCCGGGGCCGCCGGGAGCAGGATCAGGGTGATGACCGCCGCCAGGCC
>NZ_QXDL01000091.1:0-15376 GCF_003574345.1 Calidithermus terrae | reverse complement strand
CCCCAACCCTCCCCGCGCGCGGGGAGGGTTTATCCCCCCTGCCCCCCTTGCTAAGGGGGGTGACAAGGCGACCCGCGTCTTGCGTTTGGCGTACGACGTAGGACGCACGACGTACGACCTGCGTCCCGCGTTCGGAATCAACAAAAAAGCGTCCCCGGCTTCCCGACGGCACCCGCTCTGGGGCGCTTATGGCTGCTTCCTTCCGGACCTGACCAGGTTCACGCTAGAGCGCCGCGCCGGACCGAGGACGCGAACTCGAGTGTAGGGGCAAAAGGGGATTCTGGCAAGGCCGAGGGTCCTGGGGCGGGATAAGCGCCCTCCAGGACGGGCCCGAGGCCCGCCGAGCGGCAGTTTTTGCGTGGGGCGTTACCTCAACGCTGGGTAAAGAATGAGAATGTGAGCCCGCGCCATATACTGTGGGGCGTGGCTACAGCTCCTGTGCAAACCGAAAGCTTAAGCCTCGAGGCCATCGGCCTGGGCAAGCGGTATGGGCGCAAGCCGGTGCTCGAGGGGGTGAGCTTCGGGGTGGCCCCGGGCGAGGTCTACGCGCTGGCCGGCCCCAACGGCAGCGGCAAGACCACCCTCATCCGCATCCTCACCGGGCTGGCCTTCCCCACCGCCGGCACGGTGCGCATGCTGGGCCAGGACCTCTACGAGGGGGGCTGGTCGGCCCGCAAGGCCCTGGGCGCGGTGGTGGAGGCCCCGGCGGCTTTTTACCCCCACCTCACCGGGCGACAGAACCTTGAGATGCAGGCCTACCTCAGCGACCTCAACGACCCCGAGGTGCGCATCCGCGAGGTGCTCACCCGCCTCGAGCTGCTCGCCGTGGCCGACCAGCGCGTGGGCACCTACTCGCTGGGGCAGCGCCAGCGCCTGGGCCTGGCCGCGGCCATCCTGCACAAGCCCAAGGTGCTCATCCTCGACGAGCCCACCAGCGGCCTCGACCCCCAAGGCATCACCCGCGTCCACGAGATCCTGGCCGAGCTGGCCTGGGAGGGGACGGCCGTGTTCCTCTCGACCCACCACCTGCGCGAGGTCTCGGCCTACGCCGACAAGGTGGGCATCCTGGGCGGGGGGCGGCTGCTGGAGGAGGTCAAGCTCGACGCCAAGGGCGAGCGCTACCGCCTGCGCGTGGACAACCCCTCGATGGTGGCTTCCTTCTTGAAGTCGGTGCCCGGCGTGGAGAACGTCGAGCTGCGCACGCTGGACGTGGTGTTCGAAGGCTCGCCCAACGTCGCGCTGGCGGCGGTGGTGCGCGAGGGGTATCAAGTGCGCTTCCTCGAGCCCGACTACTTCGACCTGTACGAGTACTACCGCGAGAGGGTGAGGAATGCTTAGGGTTCTGCTGTGGGAATTGGGCAAACTCGTGCGGCTGCGCTCGGTGCAGCTCGGCCTGGCGGCGGCCTTGCTGCTGCCGATCCTGTGGGCCTTCGCCCCGGGGCTGCGGCAGTTGTACAAGCTCGAGCTCGTCTCGGGCTGGCAGGTCCCGGCCCTGGCGCTGATCACCGGCATGGACTTCCTCTTCCCCTTCCTCACCGCCATGGCCGCGGCCGAGGTGCTGGGGAGTGAGGTCTCGCTGGGAACGCTCAAGTCGGTGCTGCTGCGCCCGAGCCCGCGCTCGAGGCTGCTGTTCGCCAAGCTGCTCACGGTGCTCTTCTACCCCCTGCTGCTGGTCACGGTGAGCCTGCTGGGCTCGCTGCTGATCAGCCTGATCGCCTCCGTCTTCGACCCCCGCTCCTTCGGGCTGGGCTCCTTCGCGGGGGGGACCGGGCTGGGGCCGGGCAGCTTCGGCGGGGTGGGCATCCTCTCGCCCCTGGCCGCCTTCGGCGAGGTGTTCCGCGCCCACGTGCTCGCCGCGATGGTGCTGTGGCCCATGGCCGCGCTGGCCCTGCTCTACTGCACCATCTTCCTCAACACCACCTCGGCCGCGCTGGCGGCCATCTCCACCATCCTGCTCATGCGCCTGCTGGTGGCCTTCCCGGCCATCACCCCCTTCCTCCTCACCACCTACCTCGACCTCTACCTCCGCTCCGGCACCGACATCACGCTGGGCCTCTCGCTGCTCCTGATCTACACCTTCGGCTTCGGGGGGCTGGCGCTGCTGATCTTCGAGCGGAAGGACGTGTAGGGCCTGATGGTCAGTGGTCAATAGCCGATAGCTGATAGCCAAAAGCGAAAGGCTGTGGTCAACTACCCCGGACTGAAGTCCGAGGCTTGCAGGTGGAACGATAGTGAAAGGAACCCCTCTCCGCCAGCGTCGAGGGTCTAGGGCCGGGGGCCAGGGCGTCTCGCATCTCGCGTTCGGCGTTCGACGTTAGGCGTATTGCGTACGACGTACGACGCAGGGCGTACGACCTCGGCTACCGACCATTGCCCATGGGCGCTAAGCTCTTCCTATGGGCAAGCTGACCCACTTCGAAGACGGCAAACCCCGCATGGTGGACGTGAGCGAGAAGGCCGCCACCGTGCGCTCGGCGACGGCGGAGGCCACGGTAAAGCTGCTGCCTGAGGCGGTGCGGGCGCTCGAGGAGGGCGGGGTGGGCAAGGGCGACCCCCTGAGCGTGGCCCAGCTCGCGGGGATCATGGCGGCGAAGAAGACCGGCGAGCTGATCCCGCTGTGCCACCCGCTGCCCATCACCTCGGCGGACGTGCGGCTCGAGTTCCGCCCGGAAGAGGCCCTGATCCACGTCACGGCGACGGTGAAGACCAAGGCCGAGACCGGGGTGGAGATGGAGGCCATGACCGCCTGCGCGGTGGCGGCGCTCACCGTCTACGACATGCTCAAGGCGGCGAGCAAGGGCCTGGAGATCACCGGCCTGCGCCTGCTGCACAAGTCAGGGGGCAAGTCGGGGGAGTGGCGGCGCGGGCCCTGACGCCCTCTCGCGCGAGGGGTCGGTGACTACTGCCGCGTGGACAGTGGGGTTGCCTGCCTGATGCCCTCTCGCGCGAGGGGGTGTGCCGGTGCTCGAGCAGGGGTAAAACGCCCGCCCGGCCGGGTGTTTATAGCCCGCGGCACGGGGCCGGGAACCCGCTTCGCGCAGGCGCTCGCTTAGAATGACCCTCGAATGAAAAGCTACCGCGTCCTTAAGGACGGCAAGTTCAAGCTCTCCCGCTTCGACCCCGACGACACCAGCGAGTTCAAGGGCGGCAAGGAGGAGGCGCTGGTGGAGACCGGGCAACTGCGCGCGCGGCTCGAGCACCTGCAGGAATTGCTCTACGCCCAGAAGAAGCACAAGCTCCTGGTCGTGCTGCAGGCCGTGGACGCCGGCGGGAAGGACGGCACCGTCCGCGTGGTCTTCGACGGGGTCAACCCCACGGGGGTCCGGGTCGTCAGCTTCGGCGAGCCCACCGAGCACGAGCTCGCCCGCGACTACCTCTGGCGCGTCCACCGCCACGTCCCGGCCAGGGGGGAGATCACCATCTTCAACCGCAGCCACTACGAGGACGTGGTGGCCGCGCGGGTGAAGGGGCTGGTGCCCAAGAAGGTGTGGCGCAGGCGCTACCGCCACATCCGCGAGTTCGAGCGCATGCTCACCGACGAGGGCGTGACCCTCCTGAAGTTCTTCCTGCACATCTCCAAGGACGAGCAGCGGCAGCGCCTGCAGGAGCGCCTCGACGACCCCCGCAAGCGCTGGAAGTTCCGCCGCAGCGACCTCGAGGACCGCGCCCGCTGGGACGACTACCAGGCCGCCTACGAGGACGCCATCGGCGAGACCAGCACCGGCTACGCCCCCTGGCACGTCATCCCTGCCAACCGCAACTGGTACCGCAACTGGGCGGTGAGCAAGGTCATCGTGGAGACGCTCGAGGGCCTAGGCATGAAGTACCCCGAGCCCGAGGAGGGGTTGGCGGGCCTCAAGGTCGAGTAGGGGCCGCGGTCTCGAGCTCGACGAGGGTGTACTCGAAGGCGTTGACCACCCGCACGCCTTCGGGCGTGACGTACTCGCGCCGGGGCTGGGCCTCGTAGAGGTGGACGTGGCCGTGGACGTGCAGGCGGGGCCGGTAGAGCTTGTGGAAGAGCTCGAGCGCCTCCGAGCCCCGGTGGGCGAAGTCGGCCCCCGCGTGGGGGCCGGGGGGCGGGGCGTGGGTGAGCAGGACGTCCACCCCGTGCCCCTTCCGCAGGCGCCGGGGGCCTAGGATGGGCAGCCAGGAGTAGAAGCGGGCCTTGGCCTCGCCCTCCCCGTACTGCCCCGTGTCGCGGCTGTTGTAGCGGGGCACGCCCCCCCAGCCCGCGATCCTCAAGCCGGCGACCTCGAGGACGCGCCCGTGCGCCGCGATCGCCCCGCCCGGGGGCGAGAGGTTGCCTAAGTAGTCCTGCACGTACTCCTCCTTGTGGTTGCCGTGCACGTAGACCACGGGCACCCTGACCTTGGTCGCGACGAACTCCATGTAGCTGCCCGGCAAATCCCCAGCGGCCAGCACCAGATCGAAGGGGGGCAGGTTGTCCGGAAACCGGGCCTGATGAATGAACGGATGGATCTGATCGGAGATCGCCAGAATTCGCACGTTTGCGTCTATTTGGATTGTATAGCACTTCGGGAAAGAGGGTTGGCCCCTCCTCGCCGCCGTCGAGGGTCGAGGGCCAAGGCGTCCTGCGTCTCGCGTTTGGTGTCTTGCGTACGGCGTACGACCCGCGTCAGACGTACGACCCGCGCCCGGCCACCGGCGTTCAACCCTTCGACCTTCCAGCGCCCCGCCGCGATAGACTGCCCTTCGTATGGAGACCATCGCCCGTATTTCCGTGCTGCCCCTCGCCTCCCGCGACGTCGAGCGCGTGTGGGGCGGCCAGAGGCTGGCGCCGGGTGCCCCTCAGCCCGTGGGGGAGCGCTGGCTGGCCTACGACGAGAACCCGGTGTCGGGGGGGCCGTTCGCCGGGAGGCGGCTGGCCGAGGCGCTCGAGGAGCTGGGCGGGGAATTTATCGGGAGCGTGCCCTTCGAGCGCTACGGGCTGGAATTGCCGTTGCTGGTCAAATTCCTCGACACCGCCGAGTGGCTTTCGGTGCAGGTCCACCCCGACGACGCCTACGCCCACGCCGCCGAGGCCGGCACCGGTTTTCACGGCAAGACCGAGGCTTGGTACGTGCTCGAGGGGGAAGGGGAGGTCGTGTACGGGCTCGAGCACCCCGCCGACGCCGCCACGGTGCGGCAGGCGGCGCTGGACGGCAGCCTTTGGCCCATGCTGCACCGCGAGCGGGTGCAGGCCGGGCAGGTGGTGTTCGTGCCCGCCGGGACCGTCCACGCGCTGGGGCCCGGGCTGCTGCTCTACGAGGTGCAGCAGCGCTCCGACCTGACCTACCGCCTCTACGACTACGGGCGGCCCCGCGAACTGCACCTCGAGAAGGGCCTGGCGGTGTCGCGCTTAGACCCCACCCCCATCCCCAGCCCGCAGCCAAGCGGCAGCGTCCTGCTGGCCTCGTCCGCCTTCGTGCTCGAGCGCCACGCCGTACAGGGCGCTTGCCGCCTGCAAGCCCCCGAGGAGAGCTTCCTGCTGGTCACGCCCATATCCGGCTCCCTGGGCTGGGCCCAAGGCTCCCTGGGCTGGGGCGAGACGCTGATGGTGGGCGCAGGGAAGGGCCTCGAGCTGAGCGGGGAAGGGGTCGTCCTGGCGGCCTACGTGCCGTCGCCGCAGCGGCTCGAGCAATTCCCCGCGGCCGTGCGGGTTTGATCATCGGGGGGTGGGGTGGGGCGAATGCCGGGCGTGCGTTGTACGTCGTACGTCGTACGTCGTACGCCAAACGCAAAACGCAAGACGCGAAACGCAAGACGCAAGACGCAAGACGCAAAACGCGAAACGCAAGACGCGAGACGCAAGATGCCTTGTCCCCCCCCTTGCTAAGGGGGGCTGGGGGATACCCCCTCCCGGCGAGCGGGGAGGGGTTTACCACGAGGCGTTTGCTGGCGGCTGAAGGCTGACTGCTGCTACCTTCCTACCCATGCTGTTCGCGCTACAATTGCCCCATGCTGCACTACCCCGAGCTGTCTTTGGGAAGCGACCTGATCGACGCAGAGTTGCCGGGCCTCGACGGCAAGACGGTGAGGCTTTCGGGCTTCGACGAGCCCTTGCTGGCGGTGGTGTTCATGTGCAACCACTGCCCCTACGTCAAGGGGTCCGTCGCCGAGATCGTGGCGCTGGCTCGAGGGTTCTCCGGCCAGGTGGCCTTCGTCGGGATCAACCCCAACGACTACAGCCGCTACCCCGAGGATTCTCCCGAGGCCATGCGGGTTTTCGCTGAGCAGCACGGCATTCCCTTCCCTTACCTCCTCGACGAGAGCCAGGAGGTGGCCCGGGCGTACCAGGCCCAGCGCACCCCGGAGGTCTTTCTATTCGACCGGCAGCGCAAGCTGCGCTACCACGGGCGGGTCAACGACACGCCCAAGAACCCCGAGGCGGTCACGGAGCACACCCTCGAGCTCGCCCTCCGCGCCCTGCTCGCCGGGCAGGAGCCCCCGCTGGCCCAGGCCCCGGCGCTGGGGTGCAGCATCAAGTGGAAGCCGGGCTACGAGCCCGCCATCCAGATCCAGCGCTGAGCTGGGACTGGAGCCCGCGCTGTCAACGGCTGCGCCCCCGCTGCCTAGGGAGGTGTGGGGATAGCTTCGGCCGCGGTGGTCTTGTCGATGAAGAGCAGGGCGTCGAAGTAGTCGGGGAGGACAACCGGTCTTAACGGCGGAAGATACGGCAGGTAGACCGAGGCGACCTCGTGGATCAATTGGGGCCGCTGCATCCAGTTCTCCAGCGGGCTGCCGGGCCGGACGGCGCGCAGGTCGAGCAGGAAGTCCTGGCCGAAGGCCTGGTGGAAAGCCGAGATGGCGGTGCCGGGGAGGGCGGGGGACAGGGGCATGATGGAGGGGGTGCGGTCCGTGGCCTTGACGGCCCAGACCGTGCCGGAGTGGAAGGTGGTAGCCAGCACGAAGTAGTCGCTGCCGTAGCGCTGGCGCAAATACCAGCCCATCGGGGTTGCTTCAACCCCCAGCATCCCCTGGAGAAGCCCCGGGGGGAAGAGCCGCTTCCGGGGAAAGGCCACGTGGCTGTTGTGCGCCCAGATGATGGCCCTGCGCCCCGCAAAGCGGCGCTCCAATTCGCCGATCGCGGACTCGGCCATGAGGCGGTCCCGGGTCCTCAGGTGGGTGAGCCAGCCGCGGACGTCCCTGGCGCGCTCATCGAGCCCGTAGCTAGGCACGTCGAAGCCGAACACGTCCAGGGGGCGCCGCGGGTGCCGCCTCCTGTGCTCTGCCATCCAGCCCAGGAGCCCGGCGATCTCCCGGGTGGGGAGGAAGGACTGCGCCGCCGCCGCGCCGTCCATGGGGGTGTCCAGGTGGATGAAGGTGTTGATGAAGGAGGCGTCGGCGGTCTCCAGGCCCAGCACGCTGAAGCCCATCTCCTCGACCAGGAAGCGGACGACGGAGGCCTTGTACTCGAGGATCTCCTTGCTGCCGTGCGACCCCTCGCCCAGGCCCACCACCCGCGCGCCCCCGACCAGCCGGCGGAGGTGGGCCCGGTCGGCCGGGCTGAGCGCGGCGGGCGAGCCGGTGATGGGGTGGGCCTCGGCCCGGAGCTGGGCGACGACGGGCCGGTTGGCCCACTCCAGGCCCAAGCCCGCCAGCAGCGCCAGGGCGCACAGGAACAAGGAGCCCCGCAGGGACGACAGGAAGCGCAGGAGGCCCCAGAGCGGCCGCAGCCACCTCGAGGCCGTCCTCCCCAGCGACCGCGCTGCCATTTCGTCGTTAGTATAGAACACGTCCATACAAGAAAAGAACCCTGCGTTCCGCTCGAGCCTGGCCTCTCCTGTGTGCGGCTCATGAGCCCAGGCTGAAGGTCGAATATTGGCTCGAGGGCGCTTTGAGCACCCCCGATGAACCCTGTCAAGCCTTATGGCTTGATGTTTATTTAACACAAGCGCCTTCTCACCCCGCTGCTACACTCACGGGCGCAGAGGCATCGGCCTCGCAGCGAGGAGACAGATGAAGCGGCTGTGGGTGATGATTATCGGGCTGGTGGCGGCTTTGGCGTTCGCCAAGGACCCCTTGGTCATCGAGGCCAAGACCTACCGGGTCGTGCAGACCCAGCAGGACGGCAAGGCGGTGGAGCGCCTCGAGGAGGCCCTGGGCGTGAGGCCCGGGGACGTGCTGGAGTTCCAGTACGAGGTCAGCAACACCACCATCGACCCCCTGCGCGGGGTGGTGGTCACGGTCGATCTGGTCAAGATCGGGGGGCTCAACCCGGACGGTTCCAAGGCGCTGGCCTACCTGCCCGCCACCGCCAGCGTGCTCAAGCTCGGGGAGATCACCCTGACCCCCGACTTCAGCTACGACGGCGGCCGAACCTACGGCAAGGCCCCGCTGCGCCGCAAAGTCAGGCAGCTCGAGGGCGGCAAAGAGACCGAAAAAGAGGTCGAAGTCCGGCCCGAGGAGTACACCCACGTGCGCTGGGTCATCCCCCAGCTCGCGGCCAATTCCAAGATCCTGCTCAAACTCCGCGTCACGGTCCGATAAGGGAGGAACATGAAACGACTTCTCAGCGTCTTCGGCATCTTGTTCGCTTTGGGATTGGGGGCCGCGCAGGGCACCCCGGCCGGGACGAGCATCCAGAACCAGGCTTCGGCCACCTACCTGGACTCGGCCAACCAGAGCCGTACGACCACCTCCAACCAGGTGGTCACGGTGGTGCAGCAGGTCTACGCCTTCACCATCACCCCCGACGGCACCACGGCGGCCCCCGGCCAGACCCGCAACGCCCTGCCGGGCGCACAGGTCATCTTCGCCTACACGGTGGCTAACACCGGCAACGGCGACGACACCATCAGCTTAGCCACCGCCCAGGCCAGCAGCGGCGACAACTTCGACCTTTCCGCGGTGAGCATCGTCCGTGACGACAACTGCGACGGCACCGTCGATCCCGGCGAGCCCACCGTCACCAGCGTGGCCCTCACCCGCAGCGCCCCGGGCTCCCAGGCCTGCGTGCTGGTGCTGGGCACCATCCCGGCGGGCCAGGCCGACGGCACCACCGCCCTCGTCAACCTCCAGGGCACCTCCACCGGCGGCGGCACCGACGCCAACAACTGGGCCCAGGCCGTGGCCAAGACCGCGGCGGCCCTCGACGTCACCAAGTCGGCCAGCCCCAGCGGCACGGTGAGCCCCGGCTCGAGCATCACCTACACCGTCAGCGGCCAGAACCGCGGCGGCAGCGCCGCCAGCGGCGTGAGCGTGAGCGGCCTGGCGGGCACGGGCATCCTCGTCGCCGACCCCGTCCCTGTGGGCCTCACGGTGAACAGTCTGCCGGCGGGGACCGCGGGCGCGGGCACCGTGCAGGTCGTGAAGTCCACCGACGAAGGCGCGACCTGGTCGGCGCTGGTGGCCGGCAACCTCCCCCTCACCGGGGCCGACGCCGATTCCGACAACGTGCCGGACGTGCTGGTGGGCATGTACGTCTCGGGCAGCGGCGCCTTCTTCCCCCAGAACGCCTCCTACACCTTCAGCTTCAGCGCCGCGGTCCCCGCGAACGCGGCCCAGGGCACCGTCTACCGCAACACCGCCACCGTGCGCTACAGCGACGGCAGCGCCCAGACCCTCACCTCCAACACCACCACCAACACCGTGGGCGCGAGCTACGGCGTGGTGGTCGGCCCGCTGAGCTTCCCGGCGGGCGGGGCGAGCGGCACCTACGCCTCCGGCAGCTACACCATCACCCGCAGCGGCGACAGCCAGAGCGTGGCCTCGGTGTACTCCGGCACCAAGGTGGTCTTCCGCCACACCCTGCGCAACGACGCCAACACCGCCGACAGCTTCAACCTCGCCCGCAGCGCCCCGCCCAGCGGCTGGGTCTGCGCCCTGACCCAGACCGACGGCACCCCCATCAGCGGCCCGGTGGGCCCCTTCGCGGCCGGCGCGACCTTTGACTTCCAGCTCGAGTGCACCGTCCCGGCCTCCTCGGTCGGCACCCTGCCGCTCAACCTCACCGTCAGCGCCACCTCGGTCAGCGACAGCAGCAAGACCGACTCCACCACCGACACCGTCACGGCCGTGGCGGCGGGCTACGCGCTCGACCTCGCCGCCCACGGCAACGCGGGCGACGGCAACGCCGCCAACGACAACCCCGCGCCCCAGAGCACCAACCCCGGCAGTACCCTCAACCTGCCCTTCGACGTGCGCAACACCGGCCAGGTGGCCGACACCTATAACTTCAGCGCCTCCGTGCCCTCGGGCTGGGGCATCACCTACTACCCCGACGCCGACTGCGACGGCCTGATGGACAGCCCGCTGCCCGCCCCCGTGACCAGCAGCGGCCTGACCAACCCGGCCACCACCAAGTGCTTCATCGCCGTGCTCAGCGTGCCCGCCGGGGCGGCCCCCGGGGCCAACCCCGTCAGCGTCACCGCCACCAGCACCACCGTCGCCAACGGCCTCGACGGGGTGGCGGGCAACGCCGACGACGTGCGCGACACCATCAGCACCACCGTCACCGTCAACGAGGTGCGCGCGCTGGTCTTCGACCCCGACCGCGCCGGCACGGTGACCACCCCGGGCACCATCGTCTACACCCACAACCTCATCAACAACGGCAACGCCAGCGCCACCGTCTCCATCCCGGCCTTCACCTCGGCCTACGGCTGGACCTACCAGTTCTCCACCGACGGCGGGGCCACCTGGGCCGGCAGCGTCTCCGGGCTCACCGTGCCCGCCGGCGGCACCCCGGTGGTGGTTCAGGTGCGGGTCATCGTGCCCGGCGGCGAGCCCGTCGGCCGCAGCGAGGCGGCGACCCTGACCGCCACCGCCACCTACCCCAGCAGCAACACCGCCTCCGACGGCGTCACCGACACCACCACCGTCATCGCGGGCGACCTGCGCCTGGAGAAGAGCGGCGTGAGCTACGTGGGCGACGCCGAGACCACCGTGCGCAGCGGGACGGCTGCGGTGGCCTACCCCGGTGACCGCATCGTCTACACCGTCACCGCCACCAACATCGGCACGGGCAACCTGAGCTTCGTGCGCATCTCCGACCCGCTGCCCGCCTACACCACCTTCATCTCGGTGAGCGCCAGCGCGAGCGGCGTGAGCGGTACGGTGCTCTACTCCACCGACGGCAGCACCTGGAGCGCGACGGCGCCCTCGAGCCTGCCTACCGCCGGCGTGATCTACGTGGGCGTGGACACCAACGGCGACAACACCATCAGCGCCGCCGACGTCCTGCCCCCGGCTGCCCAGGTCGTGATCGTGTTCAAGGTACGGGTTCAGTAATCCCGAACCGCCCGCCGTCCCCCGCCTGCCTGGGCGGGGGACCGGGCTTACCGGGAGCGCCCGCGCGGCGGGAAGGGGCCCGGAAAAGCCCGTGCCGGAGAAGCCGGAGGGCACCTCGAGCGCCCCCGATGCCCTTGCGGAGAGCCCGCAGGCGTTACGCGATGGTCAACTTTGGCAGGTGTAACGGCCCTTTTCGGGCAAGATTAGGAAGGTTGTGACGAAGCCTCTGCGACTCCTGACCGTCGTGCTGCTGTTCGGCCTGGCCTGGGCGCAAAGCCCGGCCGGGACGGTCATCCGCAACCAGGCTTCGGCCACGGTGGGCAGCGAGACCTACCTCTCCAACGTGGTGGAAACCGAGATCCTGCCGCTGTGCGCCCCGTCCCTGACCCCCAACGGGACCCCCACCGCCCCCGGCCAGCGGGCGGTGGCCCCGGCGGGGGGCTTCGCCTACTTCGCCTACCTCCTGCAGAACGCGGGCAACGCCCCCTTCGAGTTCGGCCTTTCCTGGACCCAGCAACCCACCCCCTGGACCCCGGCGGTCGCGCTCTACCACGACGTCAACGCCAACGCCCAGCGCGACCCGGGGGAGCCGCCCATCGACCGCGTGACCCTGGCGCCCGGGGCTTCGGCACGGCTGCTGCTCGAGGTGCACCTCCCCGGCGACGCCAGCGGCCAGCTCGACCTCACCCCCGTCGCCGCCTGCCCCTCGGGCGCCCGGGACGCCGAGAACTACGCCCGCGTGGTGGTGGGCAGCGGGGCGGCCCTCGGCCTCGACAAGTCGGCGGAGCTCGAGCAGGTGGAGCCCGGCGGCGAGGTGGGCTTCACCGTGCGCGTGCGCAACAGCGGCTCGCAGGCCACCGGCGGCGAGGTGATCGTCAGCGACGCGCTCGACGCCCCGGCCCTGGCCGGGCTGCGCTACGTCGCGGGCTCGGCCCAGGCCCCCAAGGGGGTGCTCGAGTACTCCGCCGACGGGCTCACCTGGAGCCCCACCCCGCCCGCGCAGGTCAGCCGCCTGCGCCTGCGCCTGGCGGGGCTCGAGGCGGGCGAGCAGGCCTACTTCACCTTCCGCATGCAGGCCGACGCCCAGGCCGCGCCGGGCCCGCGGGCCAACCTGGCCCGCGCCCAGGGGCCGGGCGGCCCCGCCGAGGCCGAGGCGGTGTTCCGCGTCGGCGCCCGCTACGCCCACCACCTGGGCCCCCGGGGCAACCCCCGCGCCAACCCGGGCGGGGAGGGCAGCGCCGACGACCGCCAGCAGGCCAGCGCCCTGCTGGGCCGCCCGCTGTGCTTCGCCCACGGCCTCGAGAACGCCGGGAACGCCCCCGACACCTACGCCCTGGCCCCCGCCGCCGCGCTCCCCGCGGGCGTGAGCCTGAGCCTGCAGAACCCCGACGGCACGCCGCTCGCGCAGCCGGTCCTGCTCGAGGCCGGCCAGACCCTGGAGTTCCAGGCCTGCTACACCTTCACCCAAGCCACCCCCGCCGCACGGGACTTCGTGCTCGAGGCCCGCTCCGCGCTGGGCGGGGGCACCAACCGCACCACCGACCGGGTGCTCTCGGTCTTCGACCCCAGCGCCCTGCGCCTGCAGAAGGACGTGGACCGCGACACCGCGGTGCCCGACGGCAGCCTGACCTACACCCTGCGCGTGGAGAACACCCTGCCCTTCGCCCTCACCAACGCCGCCGTGAGCGACGTGCTCGACCCCGCGCTCGGCTTCGTCTCCGCCGACCGTGGCGGCGCCTTCGACCCCGGCACCCGCCGGGTGAGCTGGAGCCTCGCCAGCCTCCCGGCCAACTCCACCCTCACCCTCACGCTGCGGGTGCGCGTGCTGCCCACCGCGCCCGAGGGCGGCGAGGTCCCCAACCGCTTCAGCTTGGCCTCGAGCGAGATCCCCCAGCCGCTGGAGTCCAACACCGTCAGCACCCGGGTCATCTCGGCCCGGCTGTTGCTGGAGAAGTCGGTGAGCCCCCGCAAGGCCGTGGCGGGCGACCTCCTCACCTACACCCTGCGCCTCGCCAACCCGGGGAAGGTGGCCCTGGACGTGCGCCTGGTGGACGACCCCGCCCCCGGCCTCGACTACCAGGAGGGCTCGACCGCCTTCAGCGGCACCGCCCAGGCCGCCTTCGAGCCCCAGCCGGCCGCCGGCGGGGTGCTGGTGTGGGCGGGGCTGCGGCTCGAGCCCGGCCAGACCCTCACCCTCACCTACCGCATGCGGGTGCTGCCGGGCGCGGGCCCCGAGCTGCGCAACGTGGCCCAGGCCCAGGGCGCCCTCCCCGGCGGCCCCGTCGTGAGCGAGGCCGAGAGCACGGCCCTGGTGAGCGTGGTGCCCGGTGTCTTCACCCCCCCGGACGCCCTGGTGGGCCGGGTCTTCCTCGACGCCGACCGCGACGGGAAATTCACCCCCGGCCGCGACCTGCCCCTCCCCGGCGCCCGCCTGATCCTGGGCAACGGCCGCCAGGCGCTCACCGACGCCGAGGGCCGCTACGCCTTCCGCGAGGCGGGCGGCGGGGTCTGGACGCTGCTGCTCGACCCGGCCTCCGCGCCCTTCACCCCCCTGCCGCACCCCGAGCGCCTGGGCAGCGGCTACCAGCACCGGGTCCGGGTGGCGGGCCTCACCGTGAGCGACTTCCCCCTCGAGATGCCCCTGGGCCTGGCCCGCGCGACGCGCGAGACGGTGCTCGAGTTCGGCCCTCTGCGCCTCGCCAAGCAGATGCTCCCCCTCCCCGGCGGCGGCTGGCGGGTGGTGCTGGTGCTCAAGACCAGCGAGCCCCTGCGCGAGTTCACCCTCACCGACCCCCTCCCCGGCGGCGGCGAGCGCACCTTCACCTACGAGGTGCTCGAGGGCGAGCTCACCCTCACCTACGACCTGCCCCCCGGCGCACCGGGCCTGCCCGGTCCCGAAGGGAATCTGCCCCCCGGCGTACCGGGCCTGCCCGGTCCCGGAGGGAGCGACAAGGCCCCCGCCCTGACCGACCCCCAGGTGCGCTGGAGGTATCCGTGAGCGTACGCAAGACGCGAAACGCAAGAGGCAAGACGCCAGTAGCTCCTGGCTTTGGGCTTTGGGCGTTTAGCGTTCGGCGTTCGGCGTTCGGCGTCCTCGCCCTGCTGCTGGCCTTCAGCCTCCCTGCCCTTGCCCAGGCCCGCACCGACCTCAAGGGCATCGTGCCCGGCGACCGGCTGGGCTGGGAGAGCAGCGAGCTCGAGGCCGCCGTGGTCGTGAGCAAGGCCACCATCCTCAACCTGCAGATCTACTCCCCGGGCTTTGACCCCAAGGACTACCGCTCCGCGCTCAAGGGCGCGCCCGAGCTCGGCGACGAGCGCTACGACAAGGGGCAGGGCCCGGTGCGCTCGGAGTTCGTGCTGCTGCAAGGCGGCAAGGAGCTCGCCCGCCAGAGCTTCGGGGTGGAGCCCCACCGCTGGGTGCTGTTCTTCCGCGGGCAGGTGCAGCCGGGGGTGTACCAGGTCAAGGCCCGGCTCTACGGCCTGGCCAAGAACGCCTTCCGCTACCGCATCCAGACCAGCGTGCCCCAGGCGGCCAGCCTGGTGGTCGAGCCGGGCCTGCAGCTTTACGACGTCCGCCCCACCGACTACTACAACGTCCGCACCGAACCCCAGGCCAAGAACCGCGTGTGGGCCGAGCCCTTCACCCTCGAGGTCGCCCCCGAGGTGCTGCCTTTGAGGGTGAGCTTCTACGACGAGGACGGCGCGTCCGAGCTCGAGGGCCGCGTGCGCTACGAGGGCGGCAAGACCCAAAGCCGCCCCGTCTCCGGCGACCGCACCTGGGCCGGCTTCGACCTCACCCGGCCCGGGCGGGTGGTCTTCGGCTTCCGCCAGCCCCCCACCGCCAAGCAGTACTCCAACACCATCGGCTTCCGGGTGGAGGGCTGCATCCAGGTCGAGCGCGACTTCCTGCGCGTGGTGCCGCCGCGCCCGGTGCAGGTGTCGGTGGTGGACGAGCGGGGTGAGCCCCTGGCCCTCGAGCCGCGGCTCGAGGGCCGCCTGATCCGCTCGGTGCGGCTGCGCGAGCTGCCCGAGGGCTACCGCCTCAAGGCGGTGCAGGCCGAGGGGGCCGAGGCCCTGGCCGACGGGGGGTTGCGCTTCGGCTGCGCCGGGGGCTCGGTGCGCTTCGTGCTCGAGGGCCCCGCCC
>NZ_QXDL01000090.1:0-15920 GCF_003574345.1 Calidithermus terrae | reverse complement strand
GGTCGCCCTGCCACACGGCCTGGGCCAGCACCACGCCCACGACCCGCGGGCCGCCCTGCGCTTCTTCGCCCGCAGCGGCCACTCCTTCGTGGCCCAGGACGGCCCGCGGGTCGTGGGCGTGGTGCTGGCCCAGGCCGTGTGGCAGGGCGACCAGGTCACGGTGCTCATCACCCGGCTGCTCTCGAGCTCCGACGAGGCCACCCGGGCCCTGCTTGGGGCGGTGGTCAAGTCGGCCTACGACGCCGGGGTCTACGAGGTTGCCATGCACGTTGACCCCGCCAACGAGCCCTTGAGCCGGGCCCTCGAGGACTACGGCTTCCGCCTGGGCCCCCTCCTGCTGGGGGTGCGGGTGCTGGGCAGCCGGGGTGAACGGGGCGAAGTGGCCGGCGTCTTAGAATAGAAGCCATGAACCGGGTCTTGATTGGCATTCGTGGCGTAGAGCTACCCGAGCAGATGGAGAAAATCCTCGGCGCCCTGCGGACGCTCGAGGGCGTCCAACGCGCCGACCAAGCCTCGCTCGGCCAGGTCGAGGTCGAGTACGACCCCTACCGCCTCACCGTCATGGACCTCATCCGCAGCATCCGCGAGCAGGGCTTCCTGGCGGGAATGCTGTAAGTAGAAAGCCGTCAGCGGAAGGCTAGCGGCCCGTGGCTCGTGGTTACCCTTCCCTGGCCGTCGGCGTCGAGGGCCAAGGCGTTTCGCGTCTTGCGTTTTGCGTTTTGCGTCTCGCGTAGGACGTACGACGTAGGACGCACGCCCGGCTATCGGCTATCGGCTACCGACTTCACTCCGGGCTATCCATCCGGGTGTACTCGAGCACCCCCCGCGGGATGGGCTTCTTCCACAGCTCGCCCACGCACACCTGGTTGGGCTCTCGCCCGGTGAGCTTGAGGGTCACCGCGAACTTGTCCCACTCCCACTCCGCGAAGGGGTAGAGCACGCCGCCGTTGGAGGAGATGGGCGGGGTGCCGAGTTGCTGGGAGAGGTGCTGCTTGATGAGGCCGAAGGCCTGCTGGGCGTTGACGCCGAGCTGCTGGAGGTTGGGGAAGAACTGGGCGTAGCGCAGGCGGCGGGGCTCGGTGTCGGGCTCGTGCTCCAGGCGCACGAACTTGCAGTGCAGCGCCACGGGGATCCCGCCGAGGATGGGGTAGGTCTCCCACACCAGCGTGCGCTTGTCGGTGCGGTAGTTCTCCAGGCCCAGGTGCATGCGCGCGGTGGCGTTCGCGCACAGCCAGGGCAGCAGGACGTCGGCGCTCTCGATGTAAATTCCTTGGTCCAGGCGGTAGGGCTGCTCCATTTGCCGTCATTGTAGGCCGCGCGGGCGGGCCGGGGTGGGTCAACCGACCATCCGCCACCCGGCTCCCCCCTGCGCGGGGGAAGCCCGTTCAGATCATCATTTCCAGGTAGTTCCCCGGCAGCGGCTTGGGCCAGATCTGGCCGACGCAGTGCTCGAGGCCCCGCTTGCTCACGACCTTCCACAGCACCAAGTAGGCCTCGGTGTCCCAGCGGGAAAACGTGCCCACGACGCTATCTCCCGGCTCCTGCTCGAGCGTGGGCTCCCCCAGCAGGCCCACGAGGTGCTGCCGGACCAGCAGGTACTTCGGCACCACCGCCGCCTTTAGCTTTTCGTAAGGAACGAACTCCACCATCCGCAGCCGGCGGCGCTCGTCGGGCTCGTCGCGCAGGAATTTGCCGGTGAGGTGGCACTCGAGGCCGTCTAAGCAGCGCACCGGGTTCCAGACCATGGTCTCGCGGTCGGGGCGCTGGTGCTCGGGGCCCAGCAGCAGCCGGGCCGTCCCGGTCGAGCAGCCCCAGGGCAGGTTTTGCCCGAGGTCCTCGAGCAGCAGGCCCTGGCCGAGGTCGAAAAGGCCCTTCGACACGATCCTTTTGGGCACGGCGGCATGGGGTTCCATCGGCATTTCGACCCCCTCATTTTGAGGATAGTACAAGAAGCGCCCCGGACGGGCGGGGTTAATCACAACGGCTCGGCGGGGGCGGGCCGCCGCCGTTGCACACACGGCCCCGCAAGCATTAGAATCAGTGGGCTTGAGGTTGGGCGCACCCGCCCTGGCATCGAAACCAGACCCCCTGAAAACCCATGCGGTTCGCGCCGCGCTTTTTTTAGGCCCTCCGGGGCCTCGGATTCGGTGACCCGGCCCGGTGTGGCCGGATGCCGGGCGGGCGTAGAATCGTGGGTGCTCAGGTTCGGCTTTCGTGCTGGTTCAAAGGAGAGGAGCTGGTATGGCTTATCGTGACGAATTCGGCGCACGCAAGAGCCTGTCCACCAAGGCAGGCGAGGTGTTTTACTACGACATCCTGGAGCTCGAGCGGCAGGGCATCGCCGAGGTCTCCAAGCTCCCCTTTTCCATCCGGGTGATGCTGGAGAGCCTGCTGCGCAACGAGGACGGCTACAAAGTCACCAAGGACGACGTGGTCGCGCTGGCGAAGTGGCAGCCCGACCCCGGCGAGGTCAACGTGCCCCTGATGCTGGCGCGGGTGATCCTGCAGGACTTCACCGGCGTCCCCGCGGTGGTCGACCTCGCCGCCATGCGCGACGCGGTCGCCAAGCTCGGCGGCGACCCCGAGATGATCAACCCCACCGTGCCGGTGGACCTGGTGATCGACCACTCGGTGCAGGTGGACTTCTTCGGCACCTCCTACGCCTTCGCCCAGAACGTCGAGCTCGAGTACAAGCGCAACGAGGAGCGCTACCGCCTGATCAAGTGGGGCCAGAACGCGCTCAAGGGCTTCCGCGCGGTGCCCCCCGGCACCGGCATCGTGCACCAGGTCAACCTCGAGTACCTCGCCAGCGTGGTCATGCGCCAGCAGGGCGAGGACGGCCGCACCTACGCCTTCCCCGACTCGCTGGTGGGCACCGACAGCCACACCACCATGATCAACGGCCTGGGCGTGCTGGGCTGGGGCGTGGGCGGCATCGAGGCCGAGGCCGTGATGCTGGGCCAGCCCTACTACATGCTCGCCCCCAAGGTGATCGGCTTCAAGCTCTACGGCGCGCTGCCCGAGGGCGCCACCGCCACCGACCTGGTGCTGCGCGTGACCGAGATGATCCGCAAGCACGGCGCGGTGGGCAAGTTCGTGGAGTTCTACGGCCCCGGCGTCTCCAAGCTGCCCCTGGCCGACCGCGCCACCATCGCCAACATGAGCCCGGAGTACGGCGCGACCATGGGCTTCTTCCCCATCGACGAGGAGACCCTGGCCTACCTGCGCCTCACCGGCCGCCCCGACGAGCTCGTTGACCTCGTCGAGCAGTACGCCAAGGCCGCCGGGCTGTGGCGCACCGACGACGCCGCGCCGCAGTACTCGGAGTACCTCGAGCTCGACCTCTCCACCGTCATCCCCGCGCTCGCCGGCCCCAAGCGCCCGCAAGACCGCGTCAACCTCTCCGACGTCAAGCGCTCGTTCCAGGAGCACCTGACCAAGGACGTCAAGGAGCGCGGCTTCGGGCTCTCCCCCGAGCAGCTCGAGCGCAAGGTCACGGTGCGGCGGGGCCGCGACGAGTTCGAGCTGCAGCACGGCTCGGTGGTGATCGCCGCCATCACCTCCTGCACCAACACCTCCAACCCCTCCGTCATGCTCGGCGCGGGCCTGCTGGCGAAGAAGGCGGTGGAGGCGGGCCTCTCCACCCAGCCCTGGGTCAAGTCGAGCCTGGCCCCCGGCTCCAAGGTGGTCACCGAGTACCTCGACGCCGCCGGGCTCACGCCCTTCCTCGAGGCCCTTAAGTTCCACACCGTCGGCTACGGTTGCACCACCTGCATCGGCAACTCCGGCCCCCTGCCCGAGGAGATCTCCAAGGGCGTGAAGGAGGGCGACTTGGTGGTGGCGGCGGTGCTCTCGGGCAACCGCAACTTCGAGGGCCGCGTCAACCCCGACGTCAAGGCCAACTACCTGGCCTCCCCCATGCTGGTGGTGGCCTACGCGCTGGCGGGCCGCATGGACATCGACTTCACCAGCGAGCCCATCGGCTACGACCCCAACGGCAAGGCCATCTTCCTCAAGGACATCTGGCCGACCCAGGAGGAGATCCGGGCCACCGTGCACCAGACCCTCGACGCCGAGATGTTCCACCGCCAGTACGGCACCGTCTTCGAGGGCGACGAGCGCTGGAAAGCCCTGCCCGCCCCCACCGGCAAGCTCTACCAGTTCGACCCCACCAGCACCTACATCCAGAACCCGCCCTTCTTCGAGAACCTGGGCCTCGCCCGCGAGGTCGGCGACATCAAGGGCGCGCGGGCGCTGCTGCTGCTGGGCGACTCCATCACCACCGACCACATCTCCCCCGCCGGCAACATCGCCAAGAACTCCCCCGCCGCCCGCTACCTCATGGGCCACGGCGTCGAGCCCGCCGACTTCAACTCCTACGGCAGCCGCCGCGGCAACCACGAGGTGATGATGCGCGGCACCTTCGCCAACATCCGCATCCGCAACCTCATGCTCGACGGCCAGGAGGGCCCCTACACCAAGAAGCTCCCCAAGAGCGACGTGGGCAGCGAGCCCGGCGTGGGCGAGCAGATGTTCGTCTACGACGCGGCCATGCAGTACAAGGCCGAGGGCGTGCCGCTGATCGTGATCGGCGGGATCGAGTACGGCAACGGCTCCAGCCGTGACTGGGCCGCCAAGGGCACCTACCTGCTGGGCGTGAAGGCCGTCATCGCCCAGAGCTTCGAGCGCATCCACCGCTCGAACCTGGTGGGCATGGGCGTGCTGCCGCTGGAGTTCAAGGCCGGCACCAGCGCCGCCTCGCTGGGCCTCACCGGCTACGAGACCTTCGACATCACCGGCCTCGACGACCTCACCCCCGGCAAGGAGCTCACCGTCTGCGCCCGCAAGGCCGACGGCAGCGAGGTCACGTTCAGGGTCGTCGCCCGCATCGACACCGCGGTCGAGGTGGACTACTACAAGAACGGCGGCATCCTGCAGACGGTGCTGAAGAACATGCTCGAGGAGAAAGCCAAGGCGTAAACCCGCTTCTGGATAAGGCAGGGGGGTATTGCCCCCCTGCCGCTCTTTTCGCTAAAACACGCCCTGGTAGATCTGGCCCGGCGTGAGGGTGGCCTCGAGGCAGGTCAGGTGAATATTGCCGCTGCCGGTGATGTCCTCCTGCTGCCAGTCCCCCGCGGCGTCGCGCCAGAAGTGCCGCACGAACATGTACTCGGGGTCCACGATCAGGTAGGTCTGGAGGGAGGCGATGCCCCGGTAGGCGATCAGCTTCTCCCGGAGGTCGATGTCCTTGGTGCTGGGGGACAAAACCTCGACCAGGATGCAGGGGCCGGTCTCGTAATACGGGTTCTTCGGCTCGGGGCCGCAGGCGACCATCACGTCGGGGTAGTAGAAGATGCTCTTGAGGGCGAGCTTGACGCCCGCCTGGTGCAGCCGGCATTGCTTCCGCGTGACGAAGGGCCAGAGGCTGACCGAGATGTTCATGCTGACACGGCTATGCCGGCGGCTCACCCCGGACATGGCGTACACGTAGCCGTTGACGTACTCGTGCCGGGTCTGCTGCTTCAGCTCCCACTCGAGGTACTCCTCGGGCGTCATGGGCTTGGCGACCGGATGAGCCATAGGCTGAGTGTAGCACCGGCGGCCCGGGCCTCGCGGCGAGCCCTGGACAGGCTGCGGGACGGGCCCCGGCCGCACTTTCAAGCCCTAGAAGGGCACCACCGTCTCGTTCTGCCCGCCGCCGCCCTGCTGCCCGAAGAGCAGCGCCTCGCGGTCGGGGATCAGGCGGGCCTCGAGCCAGTCGAGCTCCCTGACCATCCTCACCGCCTCCTCGCTCACCTTGATGCCGCGGGCCTCGAGCGAGGCCCAGCAGTCGGCGCCGTGGACGCGCATGTGCAGCGGCAGGGTGCCCACGTGCTCGTCGAGGATGCTGTAGAGGTCGCGCAGCTTGTCGTCGTCGAGGAGGGCGAGGTCCATGACGAGCTCCATCACCTTGGGCATGCCCTCGAGGTCGTGGTAGGGGAAGACGTCCTGGGCCACCACCCGCAAGGTCTCCCCTTCCCCGTCGGGCTCGACCTCGGCCACCACCAGCACCGGGGCGTCCTCGCGCAGGCGGGGCGAGACGCGGTCGTAGGAGCGGCCGAAGCTCACCACCTCCACCGCGCCGGTCTCGTCGCCCAGGGTGAAGCGGCACATCATCCCGCCCGACTTGGTGGGCTTGCGGACGATGCCCTCCACCAGGCCCGCCAGCAGCAGCTTGGCGCGGCCCTTGCCCCCGCGCTGGCCCGGGTAGGCCTCGGGCAGCTCCTCGATGGTGCAGCTCGCCGCCTCGCGCAGGCCCTCGTAGCGCAAGAGCGGGTGCCCGGTGACGTAGATCCCCAGCGCCTCCTTCTCGTAGCGCAGCTTGGTCACCTCGTCCAGGGGGGGCACCTTGGGCAGGGAGGGCTCGCTCTGGGCGTCGGCGAAGAGGCCCATCATGCCCGAGCTGGCGGTCTCGCGCTCGGCCTGGGCCCACTTGAGCAGGTCGTCGAGGGCGGCGAGCATCTGGCCGCGCTCGCCGAGCTCGTCGAAGGCGCCCGCCTTGATCAGCGATTCGGCCACGCGCTTGTTGGCCACGCTGGGGTCGCAGCGCTTGAGGAAGTCGGCCAGCGACTTGAAGCGGCCCTTCTCGCGCTCCTTCAGGATGAGCTCGGCGGGGCCCTCGCCCACGTTCTTCACAGCCGACAGCCCGAAGAGCACCTCGCCCCCCAGCGCCCGGAAGCTGAAGCCCGAGCGGTTGATGTCGGGGGGCAGCACCTCCACGCCCATGCCCCTGGCCGCGCGGATGTACTCGGCGACCTTGTCGGAGTCGCCGCGTTCGACCGTGAGCAGGGCGGCGTGGAACTCGACGGGGTAGTGGGCTTTGACGTAGGCGGTCTGGTAGGTGAGGATCGCGTAGGCCGCCGAGTGCGACTTGTTGAAGCCGTAGTTGGCGAAGGCCTCGAGCAGGTCGAAGAGCCGGTCGGCTTCCTCGCCGGGGATGCCCTTCTCTGCCGCGCCCTTCTTGAACTGGGCGCGGTGCTTGACCATCTCCTCCATCTTCTTCTTGCCCATCGCCCGGCGCAGCAGGTCGGCCTCGCCCAGGCTGTAGCCCGCCGCGGCCGAGGCGATCTGCATGATCTGCTCCTGGTAGACGGGGATGCCGTAGGTCTCGCGGAGGATGGGCTCGAGGTACTTGGCGGCGTTGGGGAACTGCGGGTACTCGACGGGCTCCTTGCCGTGGTGGCGGCGGATGTAGGTGGGGATGTTCTCCATGGGGCCGGGCCGGTACAGCGCGCCCAGAGCGATGATGTCCTGGATGCGCCGCGGCTTGAGCCCGCGCACGGTGGAGGTCATGCCGGCGGAGTCGAGCTGGAAGATGCCCTTCGTCTCGCCGCGCCCCAACAGCTCGAAGGTCTTCTCGTCGTCGATGGGCAGGGCGTCGTAGTCGATGTCCACGCCCTTCGACTCCTTGACAATGCGCTTGCACTCGTCGAGGAAGGAGAGCGTGCGCAGGCCCAGGAAGTCCATCTTGAGGAAGCCCAGCGCCTCGACCGAGCTCATGTCGTACTGCGTGACCTTGCCCTCGCCGTCGTTGGCGCGCATCAGGGGGATCCAGTCGCGGATGGGCACGTCGGAGATCACCACGCCCGCGGCGTGCACGCTGGACTGGCGGTTGAGGCCCTCGAGCTTCTTCGCCACCTCCATCACCCGCGCCACCAGCGGGTCCTTCTCCATCTCGGCCCGCAGGTCGGGGATGGTCTCGATGGCCTTCTCCAGCGGCGTGGGCTTGCCGAAGACCACCGGGATGAGCTTGGCGAGCTCGTCGGCCTTCTTGATGGGCAGCCCGAAGACCCGCGCGGCGTCCTTGATGGCGGCCTTGGAGGCCAGGGTGCCGAAGGTGCCGATCTGGGCCACCATCTCGTCGCCGTAGCGCCGGCGCACGTACTCGATGACCTCGCCGCGGCGCACGTCGGAGAAGTCGGTGTCGATGTCGGGCATCGAGACGCGGGCGGGGTTGAGGAAGCGCTCGAAGAGCAGGTCGTAGGCCAGGGGGTCGATGTTGGTGATGCGCGTGGCGTAGGTGACTAAGCTCCCCGCCGCCGAGCCGCGCCCCGGCCCCACGCTGATGCCGTTGTCCTTGGCCCAGTTGATGAAGTCGCCCACGATGAGCAAGTAGCCGGGGAAGCCCATGCGCTCGACCACGGTGAGCTCGTAGACGGCGCGGGAGAGGATCTCCCAGGGGCCCCACTCGATGCCCTCGCTGAGCTCGGGCAGGTGGGCGCGGGCGGCCTCGAGGTCCTCGAGCTCGGCCAGGGCCTTAGCCAGCGCCTCCCCGTCGCCGTGGGGCACCGGCTTGCCGATCCGGCGGAAGAACTCGCGGTAGAGGTCGTCGGTGACCTTGTCGGGGTAGCGCTTGAGGAGGCCGCTGAAGGTGAGCTCGCGGAAGTAGGTCACCTCGGTGCGGCCCTCGGGCAGGGGGTACTTGGGGATGCGGTACTGCACCTTCTTGGGCACGAGCTCGACGTTGCACACGCGCCCGATCTCGAGCGAGTTGTCGAACAGCTCGTCGAAGCGCTTGCCCCACAGCTCGCGCTCGTCGTCGAAGGTAGAGCGCATCTCCTCGGGGGTCTTGACGTAGAACTCGTCGCAGGGGAACTTCCAGCGGTTCGGGTCGTCCCAGGTGGCCTTCGACTGCACCGCCAGCACCACCGCGTGGGCCTCGGCGTCCTCCTTGCGCACGTAGTGCCCGTCGTTGGTCGCCACGATGCCCAGGCCGTACTTGTCGGCGAACTCCTTGAGCACCCGGTTGACCTTGTGCTGCTCGCTCAGGCCGTGGTCCTGGATCTCGATGAAGTAGCGCTTGTCCCCGAAGATCGAGAGGTACTCCAGCAGGCGGCGCTCGGCGTCCTCGTGGCGCTCCTGCAGGATGAACTGCGGGATCTCGGCCCCCAAGCAGCCCGACAGCGCGATGAGGCCCGCGCTGTGCTCGCGCAGGATCTCGCGGTCGATGCGGGGCTTGCCGTAGAAGCCCTCGAGGTAGGCGCGGCTGGAGAGGCGGCAGAGGTTCTGGTAGCCCTCGAAGTCCTTCGCCAGCAGCGTGAGGTGGAAGTAGCCCCCGTCGAGGCCCTTCCCCTGCTTGCGGTCGAAGCGGGAGTCGGCGGCTACGTAGGCCTCGTAGCCGATGATGGGCTTGACCTCGGCCTCGGTGGCGTACTTGTAAAACTGCACGGCCCCGAACATGTTGCCGTGGTCGGTCATGGCCAGCATGGGCTCGGCGGGGCTGACCTTCTTGACCCACTTGATGAGGTCCTTGAGGCGCGCCGCCCCGTCGAGCAGCGAGAACTGGGTGTGCTGGTGCAGGTGGGCGAACTTGCACACCGGGCAGTTGTCGGCGTGAGTGGGGTTGGTTGGGTCGTGGGACATCACGGATATGATATAATCATAACCGCCTGGTAGTGGCGAACGCCGGCTTCATGCCGTGTGTGAAGGGAGCAATCCCCGATCCTAGCCACCTACAGGCTTTTTTATATCCTAAACATTGACTTCAGCCGAGCAGCTGTCTCTGGGTCATCCCAGTCAATGATGAGCTTGAACTTGTCTGCCAAGTACTCGTAGTACCGGGTTTCCCCGCGTTCGTAAGAACGCTGAACTGCCCAGAGGTAATAATCAACAACCTGCAGCCCCGCTCTTTCCCAAGGGTGGGCGGAGTGTACGTCGAACTCGTACCCAGGCTTCCTCGAGCCATCAGGTAAAACTTCATGAAACATGCTCCGGTTGATCGCCTCTTGCAGGGCCTGGGCCCTGGGCGCCTTACCCCTTCGCGCAAAAACGACCTCGATTCTCGGCTCGTAGTGCTGATGATAAACCATCAGTTCTGTAATCATCTCGTCATAAACATCATTTTCTCGCAACTTCCGGCCTCGCTCGAACAGTAACCGGGCTTTGTCAACCAGACCTGTTTTGTGTCTGACACTCACCACGACTTCAGCCTCAAATTTGCTCAGTAGTTTGAAAACTTCGTAGCGAACCTCGGGTAGGTCGTCTTTAGCGTGAAAGGCTCGAGCTGTTTTTCCCTCCGAGAGTTGCATGGAAGGAACATTTTTGAAGTAAGGGTCAGCCAGCAGATTCTGGCGTAGCTCCTCGAGTTTCTGAGCTAGAACTTCTTCCTCGTACAGGCGAAGTCCCCCGAGCATGAATGTTCGCGAGACCCCATCACTTCCAACGATAACCCGGCCTTTTTTGTCAAAGAGAGTAAGATCACCAGCTTCATCAATGTAGTAAGAGACAGGCACAGAAAGATTCTATCTTTGCCGCAATGTTTATGTTCATGGCCTAGCCGCTCACTTCCCCGCGCAGCACCAGCACCGGCGTGGAGCAATTGTGCAGGATCTTGTCGGTGACGGAGCCCATCAGCACCCGCTCGATGCCCTTGCGTCCGTGGGTCGCCATCACCACCAGGTCGTGCTCCTTGGCGGCCTCGAGGATCGCGGGGACCGGGCTGTCCTCGACCAGCACGGCCTTGGCGCTCACGCCCTGGGCGGTGGCGATGTCGCGGATGCGGGCCAGGGCCTTCTCGCTCTCCGCGCGGTAGTGCTCGAACATCGCCTCGGTGCGCTCGGGGGTCTCGGCGCTGTAGGCGGGAAGGAACTCGTAGGGGTTTTCCAGGGCGTAGAGGATGGTCACCTCGCTGCCCATGAGCCGCGCGACCTCCAGGCCTTGCTCGAGGGCGTTGCGCCCGAATTCGGTTCCGTCGGTGGGGATGAGGATGCGCTTGAACATAGGCCAACTCCTTCTCGCCGCGTCGGTGCTGGCGAAGGCACGTCCCACGGAGCGGCGCTGCTGGCCTTACCCTAGCCCAACCCGCTGAGGACAAGTGCCCCTCGGCCTGCGGCCGAGACGTTCGTCCCGGCATCGCCCCATCACGCCCCCCTGACACTTTCCTGACAAGGCCCCGGCTACACTGAGGCAGGATGTCGCGCTTACTCCTGGTCGAGGACGAACCCGCCGTGCGCGTGGGCCTGCGGCTGAGCCTGGTGCGCGCCGGGCACCAGGTGCTCGAGGCCGCCACCGCGGCCGAGGCCTGGGCGCTGCTGGAGCAGGCCGACCTGGTGCTCCTGGACTGGATGCTCCCCGACGAGCCGGGGGTGCGGCTGCTCGAGCGCCTGCGCTCCGACAGCCGCTACGAGACCCTGCCCGTGCTGATGCTCACCGCCCGCAGCGGGGAGAGCGACCGGGTCGAGGGGCTCACCCGCGGCGCCGACGACTACCTCACCAAGCCCTTCTCCACGCCCGAACTGCTGGCGCGGGTGCAGGCCCTGCTGCGCCGCTCGGGCCGGTCGGGGCGCATCGAGCGGGGCGGGCTGGTGCTCGACCTCGAGCGCCACCAGGCCTACCTGCAGAACACCCCCCTCGACCTCACCCGCCGCGAGTTCGAGCTGCTGGCCTTCCTGGCGCGGCACCCCGGGCGGGTGTACACGCGGGAGGAGCTGCTCGAGCGGGTCTGGGGGCAGGAGTTCATGGGCACGGCCCGCACCGTGGACCAGCACGTCGCGCAACTGCGCGAGAAGCTGCAGGAAGACCCCAAGAGCCCGCTCTACCTCGAGACCCTGCGCGGGGTGGGGTATCGTTTCCGTGAGAACCCATGACGCCGGTGCCCCCCAATGCCCCCGCCCGCGGTGAGGGGTGACCCCCGTGGAAGCCGTGGTCAGCCTCAAGGCCCTCGAGCGCGCCTGGGAACAGGCCCGCGAGGGCGTGGTGCTGCACGCCGAGGAGCGGGTGACCTACCTCAACCCCGAGGCCGCGCGGCTGCTGGGGGTCGCGCGGGAGCGGGTGCTGGGCAGGCCCCTGCTGCTGGCGCTGCGCGACCACCGCCTCGAGCGGCTGTGCCGCGAGGGCGGCCAGGCCCGGCTCGAGCTGCGCGGGCGGCACCTGTGGGCCAAGGCCGCGCCGGGGGTGCTGCTGCTGCTCGACCGGACCGGCGAGCAGCAACGGCTGGAGGCGCTCGAGGAGTCGAGCCGGGTGCTCGCGCACGAGTTCCGCACCCCGGTCACCGGCATGCTCTCGCTCATCGAGGCCTTGCAGCAGGGCCTCGAGCCCAGTCAGCAGGCGGAGGTGCTGGGGCTGCTGCTGCAGGAGGCCCAGCGCCTGCGGCGGCTGGTCGAGGACCTGCCCCTCACCCGCGTGCCCGGGCAGGAGCGCACCTTCGCCCTCGAGGAGCTGCGCCCCCGGCTCGAGCGCTTCCTCGCCCCCCAGCTCGCCGAGCGCGGCGCCCGGATCGCCTGGAAGACCCCGCACACCGTCTGGGCCAGCCCCGACGCGGTGTACCAGGCCCTGCTGAACCTGCTCGACAACGCCCTCAAGTACGGCCCCGGCGGGGAGGTGGTGGTGGAGAGCACCCAGGACGCGCGGGGGGTGTGGCTCGAGGTGCGCGACCGGGGCAGCCCGCTCCCCGACTACGAGCCGCTGTTCCAGCCGGGCAAGCGCGGCTACCACGCCGCCAGCGTGCAGGGCTCAGGGCTCGGGCTGGCGCTGGTGCGCCGCCTGGCCGCGGGCTGGGGCGGCCACGCCTACGGCCGGGCCTGGGAGGGCGGCAACGCTTTCGGCTTGCAATTCCCCTACGATAGGGGCTGATCGGTGCTGTTGGAGGACGTATGCGTGAAGCCTTAGACCGCGAACTCGGGAAGCTGACCCAGGAGAGCATCCGCATGGTCTCGCTGGTGCGGGAGATGGTGGAGAAGAGCGCGAAGGCCCTGGCCGAGCAGGACACCCGCCTCGCCAACGAGGTCATCGCCCAGGATAAGAACGAGGTGGACCCCCTCGAGCTCGAGATCGAGAACGCCGCGGTGGTGCTCATGGCCCGCCAGAGCCTCGTCGCCAGCGACCTGCGCTTCGCCCTGACCATCATCAAGTCGCTCACCGACCTCGAGCGCGCCGGGGACTACGCCGCCCACGTCGCCGAGGACGTGATCGTGCTCGCCAAGGAGCCCCCGCTCAAGAGCTACGTGGTGCTGCCCGAGATGGCCCACCGCCTGGCGGGGATGCTCGACCTCGTGGCCAAGGCCGTCGCCGAGCGCGACCAGGAAGCCGCGCGCGAGGTGCTGCGCCGCGACGACGAGGTGGACGGGATGTACGAGTCGGTGACGCGGGAGTTGCTGACCTACATGCTCGAAGACCCCCGCACCATCTCCAAAGCCCTCACCCTCATGCGCATCGCCCGCAGCTACGAGCGCCTGGGCGACCACCTGGAGAACATCGCCGAGCGCATCCTCTACTGGCTCACCGGCCGCATGGAGAAAAAGCCCGAGGACGTCCACGGCTAGCCTGTAGGGCGAAGGTGGCGGGGCTCCTACGCCTCCGGGGCGACCCTGCCCTTAGCATGTTGGCGTGGACGCCGTTCGCAAGTGGTTCCTCCGCATCCTCGGGTCGTTCACCCTCGCCTGGGCGGTCGCCGTAGTCCAGGCCGTCCTCGCGATCCTGGACGTCGCCAAAACCCCGCCCCAGATCGCCGTAGCCGTAGGCCTGGCGGTCCTGCTGGGCGGCTGGGTGAAGGACCGGCTCGAGGCCCGGAGGTAACGGATATAGCCGTCAGCAAAAGGCTCATGGCGTGTGACTCGCGGTAAACCCCTCCCCGCACGCGGGGAGGGGTTAGCCCCCCTTGCTAAGGGGGAATAAGGCGTTTTGCGTTTGGCGTCTCGCGTACGACGTAGGACGTACGACGCACGACCTCAAATGTGGATCGGCTTGTCGTACGCCGCCATCGCCGCCTCCTTGAGCGCCTCCGCCAGCGTGGGGTGGGCGTGGGAGGCGCGGGCGATGTCCTCGGAGGAGGCCTTGAAGGTCATGGCGGTGGCCGCCTCGGCGATGAGGTCGCCGGCGTGGGGGCCGATGATGTGGACGCCGAGCACGCGGTCGGTCTCGGCGTGGGTGAGCACCTTGACGAAGCCGTCGGTGCTGCCGATGGCGCGGGCGCGGCCGTTGGCCTGGAAGGGGAAGCTGCCCTTCTTGTAGGGCACGCCCGCCTCCTTGAGTTCCTCTTCGGTCTGGCCCACTGAGGCGATCTCGGGGTGGGTGTAGACCACGTTGGGCACGGTGTTGTAGTCCACGTGGCCCCAGCCCGTGACCATGCCCTCGACCGCCGCGATGCCGTCTTCCTCGGCCTTGTGGGCGAGCATGGGGCCCGCGATCACGTCGCCGATGGCGTAGACGTTGGGCACGGCGGTCTGGAAGTGCGCGTTCACGGGGATGCGGCCCCGGTTGTCGGGGGTGATGCCGAGGGCCTCGAGCCCCAGCCCGTCGGTGTTGGGCACGCGGCTCGCCGCCAGCAGCACTTTATCGGCGGTGAAGGTCTCGCCGCCCTCGACCTCGACCACGCCCTTGCCGTCCTTGACGTAGGCCCGCGTGACCTTCTGCGAGGTGCGGATGTCGAGGCCCTGCTTCTTGAGGATCTTCTCGGCGGCGCGGGAGAGCTCGCCGTCCATGCCGCCCAGGATGCGCGGCAGGTACTCCAGCACCGTGACCTTGGCCCCCAGGCGGCTCCACACCGAGCCGAGCTCGAGCCCGATCACCCCGCCCCCGATCACCACTAAGCTCTCGGGGACCTGCTCGAGGGCGATGGCCTGGTCGGAGGTGATGACGGTCTGGTAGTCCACCTCCACCCCTTTCAGCATCGCGACCTTGGAACCGGTGGCGATGATGCAGCGCTCGAACTCGAGCTCGGTCTGGCCCTCGGGGCCCTCCACCGCCAGCTTGTTGGCCGAGACGAAGCGGGCGTGGCCCAGGTAGCGGGTGACCTTGTTCTTCTTGAACAAGAAGCTCACCCCGTCGGTGTTGGCCTGCACCACCTTGTCCTTGTGGGCCATCATGGCGGGGAGGTCCAGGCTCACGTCCTGGAACTTCACCCCCACCATCGCGCCCTTCTTGGCCTCGTAGAACTTCTCGCTGGCCTCGAGCAGCGCCTTGGAGGGGATGCACCCCACCCGCAGGCAGGTGCCGCCCAGGGCCTGCTCCCGCTCCACGCAGGCCACCTCGAGGCCGAGCTGCGCGGCCTTGATGGCGGCCACGTAGCCCCCCGGCCCCGCACCGATGACGACGAGTTGATGTTTTGGCATAGTCGCTTCGCTCCGCTAAACGTCAAACGCCGAACGCCAACCGCCTTTTTCCCGATCGCGTTTTGCGTTTGGCGTCTTGCATCTTCAGACTTCCAGCGCCAGCCGCACCGGGTTCTCGATGAGCTCCTTGACGCGCTTGAGGAAGGTCACGGCCTCGCGCCCGTCAACGATGCGGTGGTCGTAGGAGAGGGCCAGGTTCATCATGGGGCGGACGACCACCTGCCCGCCGCGGGCGACCGGGCGCTCGACGATGGCGTGCATGCCCAGGATGCCCACCTGGGGCGGGTTGAGGATGGGGGTGGAGTTCAAGGAGCCGTAGATGCCGCCGTTGGTGATGGTGAAGGTGCCGCCCATCAGCTCCTCGGGCTTGATCTTCTTCTCGCGCACGCGGGTGCCGTAGTCGGCGATGACGGCCTCGATCTGGGCCATGGAGAGCTTGTCGGCGTCGCGGATCACCGGCACCACCAGCCCCTCGCCGCCGCCCACCGCGATGCCGATGTCGTAGTAGCGGTGGTAGACGATGTCGGTTCCGCGGATCTCGGCGTTGAGCTGGGGGATCTCCTGCAGGGCCTGGACCACGGCCTTGACGAAGAAGCTCATGAAGCCCAGCTTCATGCCGTACTTCTTCTGGAAGCCCTCGCCGTACTCCTTGCGCAGTTCCATCACCGTGCCCATGTCGGCCTCGTTGAAGGTCGTGAGCATGGCGGTGTTCTGCTTGGCCGACAGCAGCCGCTCGGCGATGCGGCGGCGCAGGGGGGTCATGGGCACCACGTCGTCGCGGCGCTCGCCGGGGGCCTTGGGGGTGAGGGGCACCGCAGGCGCAGGCGCCGGGGC